>WJKO01000853.1 GCA_014729055.1 Promethearchaeota archaeon
GCTTCTTTTTTCCTCTACTAGTTTTAGAAAGAATTCTTTAGGATCTACTTTCTGAGCTTTAACGTACGTGTTGTTTATCTTCATAACTTGTAGTTCCTTCATTTCTCTCTCAGCTTGCTCCCATGGGATTTTAAATTTATTGTGCCACTTTGGATTCAAGTCCACACCTTTTTTGATCATAGTGTAAAACGGTTTAACAATCCATTTAGATGGGCCGGACAATTTGACTGCCTTTTTGAAAGTCTTTAACTGAAAGTCATCCCAGCAGCCTAAAATACCCGTTAAGGGAAGAAATACAAAAGGCACGAAAATGAATAATACAATTAATAAAGTGATGATTGTGGTAGCTATCGCACCAAATAGGTCAAGCATAGGGCTAAAAACCACATATTTCCAGAACAAAGAAAATAAAATAATTGGAGATGCACTAATCGCAGGTAAGATAAGAGTTGACATCCAATTAATTTCGATCTTAAATATTTTTTTCTGAGTATAGATAAATCCTAAAATCATCTTAATTAGTCGGGGAAAGAAATGCTCCCACCCTAAGATAATTGCAATCCCTATAGGGCCCAATTCTGGTAATTTTAATCCAAAACAGAATAGCCAGACGAAGAAAACTTGAAATACTTCCTCAAGTAATCGTAAAAAAGTATAAAACCCAATATGCAAAGTACCTACCAAAATTGGGTTGAGAATGTCAATATAAGGTCTAAACATATTATGAATTAATAGAAACGGGATGAATATCACCGCACTTTGATAATTTTCTAATCCAGGCAATTCCAAGATCGCAGGTAATAATGTCGGTACCAATGTGGATATGACCGTTACCATTAACATCATAAAAAATCCATTCCATTTTAAAGAATTCTTAACGTAAAATTGGCTGAGATGCTTTTTTCCATTCATATATGACTCCGCAAGAGAAGGAGTTAATTCAAAATCACCCACATTGATGGCTCCCGCCAATCCTGCTGCAATCCCATAAATGGCTTTGTAAGCTGTATATTGAGGAATTGCTTCATAATACATGAGTAACATTGCAGTGCCCGTTGCTGTATTAACAATGGGGACGATAGACGTCTGTAATCCAAACCATAAACATTGTTTAATGACATCTTTTCCTATATCTAAACGCCATGCATCCCAAAACGTAATTCCAAATGGCTTCATTTCTTTATTAAAATACCATCCGGCAAGTGCCATAGCAAAAAAATCGTCGATGTATGATCCAATAGCATAACCAATAACACCTCCAAATAAGTCACCTATCTCAGGATTATTTGCACCCCACCACCTACCAACTAATAGAAATATAATATTTGTGACATTTTGGAAAATATCAGAAGTAATGAATGAGAGAATCCTTGCTTTATTATACTTTTGAAGCCCCCCTAATATTGACCCAAAAGTGCCTAACATACCAGGCCATTGCTTCTGACAAATAATTAAGAAGATCCACGATAAATACGCCACATTGGTCGCGTATCTTACATAACTTAACACAAACACGGAAATAATAAGTACTTGAATAATGCCTGTAAACATCTGATACCAAATATAGAATCTAACATATTCCAACATTTTTTCTGGGTTTTTCACGCGGTATTCCGCTATGAACCTTTTTATGCCAAATGCAGTCCCAAAATCAAACATTGTATAGACGATTGCAAAGAAACCGCCAGCTATGGAATTATAACCTTGAATTTCAGGATATGGGAAAAGATATTTGAAAACCGCACTAACCAATACAAGCGACAATATTGCCGTAAAGAGCATAAAAATTAAAGAATAAAAGGCACCACCCAATGGACGCATAAATCCTATTTCTTCCCAAGGATCATATTCAAGCATTGCCTCAATTGCTTCTTTATCTTCTTTATCAATTTTAAAATCGTCTTCACCAGTTTCGATATCTTTCGATTTTTCGGTAGCCTCATTATGAAAGTCTAAATCTGGCTCTTCTGACATCTTGATTATATATCTATGTATCAGAATATATTTCTTTAGATAAATAAAGAATTAAATGCACTTTCTAGCAGATCAATTTTTCAGAACATACACAAAATCCCGTTTTCAAGGTGCTAAGACTCCCTTTTCCAAAAGCTTTCCGAGGCTTTTCCGAGAGTTAGCTTTCCGAATACTTTATAATTTCAAAAATAACTTTGATGATAAGTTTTAATTTCATTTCATATGAAAAAAATTAAAATTCTAGAGCACGAAACCGCCATAATTTGGCTGAAATCAAAGAAAAAGAAAAGAAAAAATATCAATTAAGATGATATGGAGTAGTTATGTTGAGATGGGCAGTCTGGATAGAAAGAAAATAATTCTCCTAGTGTTTACTATCTTTATGATGGGAATAACTGGGATTGTGGCTGATCTGTATATCAGATCTATCCAGAGGGAATGCGATTTTCTCAATGATTTCAACAATTTCACGCTGAACGAAATGCGCAGCATTTCAATTGGCTTTCAGACTTATGATCACAATACTTCGGAAGATACAATTCAATCATTTATGCTTGCTAAAAATCTTAATTTTAATGCGATTAAACTCTGGGTGGGACCTAATTACTACAATTATACCAAGTATAATACAACTTTTCTTATGCAAATCTTTCAAGCTGCCGAGGATCTATCGCTAAGTCTGTTTATTTCATCGATTCCTACCTATGAGGTGGGAGAACAAAGGGGGGAATTTCCCTATAATGCGACTAAAATCCAGCTTTATCTTGATTGGCTTGAATTCACATCCTCTGTGTCAAGAAACTACGATTGTATTGCAGCATATAATTTCTGGATTGTCCCTTTCGAGAAAGATACAACCACGCCTGGAGAAAAGGAAGACGTAAGGAAGGTATACCTGAATATCACTTCTCACCTAAAGAACATTGATCCAGATATCAAAATAACCCTGTTTGGTGACCCCGCGTATTCCTATGTGCCTTTAAAATCAAACGAGTATTCTGCTCTTGGAGTTCAGCCATACTCCTTGATAAAAAATGACATCCAAGAATCCAGGATACGATGGTTGTACGAGGAGGCCAAAAAATGCAAAGTCTGTGTTTTCATAGATGAAATAGGATTTCGTACTTTTGACACCAGTGGTCGTCCAAATTTAGCAATTTGTGATAGTGAGGAAATAAAATATGCTCTCATATTGGAATATCGCAATCTATTCGAAGTTGAGATGAATATTGGCTGGACTTATTTTATGCTAAAGGATAGACCAAATGGGATTGAAGGGGATTTTGGAATCTATTCACCCGATGATGTTTTAAGATACAGCGGTACGGCTTTCCTCCAAGATATTTAGGTCTTTCATCATCGAATTACACAAAATCCCGTTTTTAGGGTTTTAACCTGTTTATTAATTCGTTAATCTTTCTTGTAATCTGCCTTTTAGCATTAGTTTGAATTCGTTTCTTATTAAAGCTTGATGCAAGCAAACGTATAAAACTTAGATTATATAGTAATGATAGGCTACTATCACCAGTCGCCCCTAATTGTTGCATGTATTCTTTTGTTTTTTTAGTAAACTTCTTTTGGGTTTTTTCTTCATACTCTCTTTTAATTCGGTTAGATCCATAGCGGATATATGCTTGTTCCCGCACATTTTCCATTAGTTTTGTTAAAACCATATACAATACAACAATTTCTTGCCCTTCAAGATCGCCCATTTCCCGAAAATTACTCTTTACACGAGTTCTGGTTTCACTCAGATCCAACTCAAATAATTTCTCGAAATGATTTAAAAACGCATCTAAATTATCAGGATTGACTAAATGAAGGTTTTTTTTAATGTTAGCAATAAAAATATCCAATAGAGATCCGATATCTTTGAAATGCATAGTATTTTGGGGCATTCTTCCCATAATTTTATCATTTCCCATAAAGAATTGTTGATATACCGCTTTTTTCAACATATCATTAATTATTTCATCAGGGATTTGATCAAACATAATAAACCTCTTAGTAAATTCCTAATATTTGCATTGTTTCTACATGTTTTAATATTTGTCTAATGCTTGTTATTATCTGTTTCTTATTTCAATCAATGGAATATCCTTATATTATTCGAAAATAAAACTTTCTGGGAAAACATATTTGCATATTGGGGAAAAACATTATGAAATCAGAGCGTAAATTCTTTACTCAACCTAAAGACTATCTCGATTTTTTAAAGATTGGATTGATTATTTTTGTATATTTGCTGATTGCGTTAATTTTGCCTAAGTGGGTAGATAGTCTTGGTTCGTTTTATGTACCCGTGGCGATTCGAGAGATGGGAGAAACAAGTTACACTCATGGTTTCTATTTTTCCTATAAAAATGTTATAAGAATTTTGTCTTTAGGACTTGTTTGGGCAATAATGACCTATGTTTTGCTTCATCGCAAAATATTAGAGTTGTCCAAAGATAAAAAGACAAAAAATTGGTTAGATATTTCCGTCGTTTTTCTTCTTATGATCAATATGTCAGGGCATGTCATACATTGGTTGTTTGATTTCAGTAACTCTCTTTATAAAGACCAATTAGGATATGAATCTACTGAATTATACTCAATGCTTTATTTTTCGGATGAATTTTTGGCTCATGGATTAATACACATTAGTTATTTTGTTATATTTATAATTATGATTTTAATAGAACAATACAAAGAAAGCAACAAAGAAGCAACTCGAAAAATGCATCCAGACGAATATTTACTTCTGATCTTTATTTCTGGGGGTATTTGGATCCTTAATGGTCCTGCTGCCCTAAAAGGAGAAACAGGCTTCCTTTTATATATACTCTCTATCGTTGTATTAATAGTCTTAATTCCAATAATCATGAGAAAAAATCTATCATTAACCCGCCATCCGATGCTGTTTTCCTTTATAATTGGCTCGCTGTTAGTTATTATACAGACAACAATACATATAATTGTAAGAGGTCTCGATAATGTATATCCTTATATTCACGGACCTCCAATTCCTGACATCTTTTAATATACTCTAACATCCCGCCAAAGTTTACATGCATGGATGGGCGGGGGACTTTACCGTGCAAGCGTGCAAAAAACGGTGAATCAATTTGATTCATTTGTAGTTTAAAACGTGAAAAAATGATGATGTTGTCGCATTTTGCCAGCATTTTGCCAGCATACTGGTGGACATAATCTATAAAACTCATCCATCTCTCATCAGAAGTATAATTTTAACGGATTCAGCCAGACTTACGGAAACAACAGATATAAAGTGATAAGATCTAAGAAGGATGAGATGAAAATCATTAAATTCAAATTAAAATAAATGTGATATATGAAATCTTCGAGTAATATTAGTAAAATAATTACGTTTACGAATAAACACGCATTTTCTTTCGCATTTTCCATCATAATGACATATATTATAATGATGGGGTCTTTGTTGCCTTTTTGGGATACTGACTTCACATCACAAAGTGCAACGCTTGGACTCATATTCTGCATAATTGTTTCCACCGTCTTCTTTATTTTGACTGGCGTATTTTGGATTTATAAGCCTAAAATACGATGCATCGTTCAGATTTTGATATCTCTATTCGTGTTATTAGCAGGCGTAGTCGTTTTATTTGATCTCTTCAACTATCCAGAATATATCGGGAGCCCTCCTGTCATGCATTTTGGATTATATTGGATTTATTCATTCTATCCTCCCATTATTTTTTTCGGTGCAATATACATGCTCTTGCTTGCAACAATAACCGAATTGAGGGTAAAAAACAGATTAAACCATAATCAAAAGTATAATTCGGACGGAAATATAATTCTTATTTTCAGTATTATCGCATTACCTATGACGGGCTTGCTAATAAGCATATTTCTGTATAATGGACTATTCGCCGTAATTTTAAACATGATAATAATCGATTCAATATACTTAATAGTGAAATTGGGGCAACTTTACACATTTATCTTCATAAATAAAAGCAAGAATATGAAACCCGCACCAAAGACAGTTCGTAAAGAAATTATTAGAGAGAAGATAATAAAAAATGGAGTTATTAATATTTTCAAATCCATTCTCGTTTTTCTTCCATTCTTCGGCGTAGCGTTTGGAAATGCAGCAATATTATCAAGTATACTCGTTAAACCAAGCTTTATACCATTATATCTTCAATTTATGCCATACTTGGTTATTGCGGGTGTAATTTGGACAGCGTTCTACAAACTGTTTAAGAGCAGATTTATTATAGCTTTCTTATCTGCATTTCTCTTGTTTATTAACTCAGTTATTACTGCAGGACATAACTACGCTTATGTAATATATAAAGACGGAATCCTATGGTTGGGGGCGATATCTCTGGTCGGTATCTTTATTAGCTATATTTTGTATTCGAAGAATGTAGTTTATGGTAAATTTTCGCAGATATTTTATAAATGTATAGGGTTATTGAGTACATTAGGTGGTTATCTTTATAGCAGCGTGATCAAATGGGATCTTTACGATGTAGGCATTTGGGAACAGACATTATTATATTCTTGCGTTGCAATATTTTTCTTTTTGATTGGACGATTATCATCAAAGGACAATTCATTTTTTATTTCTAAGAAAGAGTCTACTACTGACTCAATAGATAATAAATCAAAGGATGAAAATGAAGAAATATCAAATGAGGACCGAACGCACACCAAATTATTCAGTTCTTTTAACAAGAGGATTACGCCCAAGCAAATTAAAGCGGCGGGATTAATCATAATTATGTTGATTTTTAGTATCACTCTTATGCTACCGCTTTTATCAGTTAAGAACGCGAAACTTAACACCCAAGAACACGTTTTGGCTACACATAATGGAGACTATTATATTTGGTATGCAAATAATACAAGGACAATTGATTCTTATTATCAAGCAAACTTAGAGAGATCCGAAATCAATCCTGTGGTCAAGCTATCGGCTGCGAAAGGAGAGCATGAGGGATTTCAAATGATTTTCAGTCCATCAAAAATTAAAAATCTTAATTTAAAGAATATCTCGGTAATGCAAGACTTGAAACATCAAAATACAGATGCAATTATAGGAAAAGATAATATCTCAATTTACTCTGTTAGCTATGTGGAACAACTTTCAAGTCAATATCCTGATAGAATGCGTCCTTTTGAAAGATTGGATACAGGACTTACTTTAGATGGACAGAAAAATTTTCCTTTTTATATCGATGTCAATATACCAAGAGATGCATCCGTGTCGGCAGGTATATACACAACAGTTATTGAAGTTATTTGCCGCGATTATCATAATCCTTTTCCGGGAGACCCTAATCAATATAATAACCGAGTGACAAATTTTATCCTTCAGGTTGAAGTATTCAACTTCACGATTCCCATTGAAAGACATTTGGGAACCGAAATTATATGGACGATACATGATAATAATGATTGGATTGATTTTTTTGCCGATTACCGCCTTGATGCTTATTGGCCGTTGCAACCAGTTGTTAGTTATAATTCCACAACGTCAAATTTGTCGTTATCTTTTGATTTTACAAGGTGGTTAGCAGACGTAGACCAAGGATTTGCAAACGGTATGAGTTATCTTCCTATCAGATGGTTGCCGCCAGGATTGAACTGGAACGAGGATGCATTAAATTATACAAGCGAATTTGAAATTTTGTTAAGTTGGTATATTGGAAATATTACAGATCAAATTTCGGGGAAAATTACACCTTGGGGAACCGAGTATATAGAACATGTATATTTTTTCATAAGAGATGAACCACAACCAATTTATTACGACTTAATTACTGATGTCGCTGAGATCATACATGATGTGAATGACTCTATAAGAATAATGGAAACTATGAATCAACCATTGGAAACATATCCGGACTCATTTCTTAATGAAATTGATTTTTATTGTCAACATATTCATAAATGGGTTCCATCTAAAAGTTTTCCCGAGGATAATGAAGCTATAGGGTGGCCTGAAAGATTACAGGACTTTATAGAGAGTTATTCTGGTCCACGCGAAAAAGAACTATGGGTGTATCATACACATAACAGATTTCCCTGCCCTGATACAGATATTTATATGCCGGGAATCATGCAAAGAAACTCATTCTGGCTACATTGGATATATAATATTCCGGGCTGGTTGTATTGGAGTTTCAATTGGGGGACTGATAGCCATGCCGGTTATGGTTATGCAGGTTTCGGAGAATCAACTTTAATTGGATACGGGGAAAATGATAAACCCTTGAGTTCGATCCGTTTAGAGCGCGTCAGAGATGGTATCGAGGATTTCGAATATTTCTGGTTGTTAAATGATACATGTTCAACGCTTGAAAATGGGCCTAACGCTGTTGAAGCTACAAAAGGTCGGCAGCTGCTTGCTAAAGTTGATCAAATGTTTAACCAACCAGAGCATCTTCAACATTTGCCCGGATCAAATACCGATATGTTTGAAGGTTATAAATGGTCATACGATACTTCCGCGATGAATTATATAGAGTTAAGAAACCAAATAGGGGAAGAATTAACCAGATTATTTTCTTTAGGTCTTTTATAACTTCACTTTAGTTATTTTTTACTTTAATTTCTTTTTTTATACAAATAGAATTTGAAAATTTTAATATAATCTCCTAACCTTAGAACTCTGAGGAAATTATGAATGAAATACAATACTATTCCGCATTTAAACCATTGCCGGCAGAGATAAGAGCCCGATTGTGGCAAAAGGGTCACCCATTCTTATTTCAGCATGAGAAACCTTCGGATACAATAGTCATTTGTTTGCACGGATATACTGCGGCACCTTTTGAAACAAGACCCATTGCAGATGCCAGTTTTAATTTAGGATTGGATGTTGCTGCGCCCTTATTACCGGGTCATGGATTTGCAATGGAAGAAGACCAAAAAGAAAAACTATCCACTCTCATGAAAGAAGAAGACATGTTTGAATCAGTAAGAAACGAAATTAGAATTGCACGAGAACAATATGAGAATGTTTATATTTACGGGCAGTCTATGGGCGGTATCTTAGCTTTATCAATGGCTGGAGAACGTCTTGTTGACGCTTGTGCTACCACAGCCACAGACCACAGCCTGCTCCAGCCGTTGTAGCAGGAAATTATGCTTTTATAAAAACTACTTCAACGGAGGGTTACCACAGGGGGCGGTTGAATGCCTATAATCTCTCTGATTTATATTCAATGCCACCTGAGTCTGATATATTGCCCATAGTAGAGGGAGATAGTTACTTTATGATGGATCCATCAGTGGAAGACTACGTTTTGACGCGTGATATTGATGCTGATGGAGATCGACTCGTTGCAGCCGCAAAAAATTGGTCAAGTAACTGGTATTTATGGTTTTTCCAAAAAAATGCAACAGGGGATATGGAACGAACGTCAACTCTAACAAAGCAAGATGGTGGAATTACTTTTCCATGTGGACCAGATGACGTGACATGGACTTGGTGGCCTCAAATATGTGTAATTAACGGGGATATAATTTATACCATTGATTTGATAGAGTGGAAGTTTTATATTATTGATGCAAGTGATTGGAATGCCCCAGTATTCCATAAAAATTTTACCATGTCCAATTATGATGGAGAACCCATATCAGGTATTCAAAATAATGAACCGATTCCCGAGATGGTACCCCGATTTTTCCAAATTGATGATATGGAGAATGACCCATGGGAAATGAAAAACATTTATGATGATCCAGAATATCAAGAGATTATTCAAGATTTAAAAGATGAGATGCATAAGCTCCAAAAAGAAGCTGGAGATGAACCATACCATATCGAAGTAGAATAATAACGCATAAATAAATATATGCCCATTAATCAATATAAAAAGATCAATAAATTATGACGATCAATTTTTTTTCAACGATTTCTATATATTTTATATGAATTGGAAGAAGGAATTTTCCATTGATTCCACCCGAAAACTTCTTAATTCGAAGGATAAAGGAATTATATACTTTACTAAACGTGATCTTTTAGATGAAGATGTTAAACCTATTCCATATATTTGGAATTTATCTGAACCTCAAAAAATTATTAAGAGGCAATTAGATAATGGATCTTGGAGGGCTCCTAGAAGACAGAATAAATCAGATCAAAATTACCAATTAATTGAAACTTGGAAAAAGATCCGATTTTTAATCGAAAAATATCAAATGGACAAATCCCTTTCATCCATACAGAAAGCTGCGGAATATATTTTTAGTTGTCAAACATCAGATGGTGATATTAGGGGGATTTTAACCAATCAATATGCTCCTTATTATACGGGAGCCATTATATATTTATTAATTAAAGCAGGTTATGGGAGAGATCCACGAACAGAAAAAGCGATTAAATGGTTGCTGACTATGAGACAAGATGATGGTGGATGGGTAATAGGCAGCCCTCCTCTTGTTTGCAATCATGAATTATCAAGGAAAGAAAAAAATGAATTTTTGACTAATAAAGAAAAAGAAACCTTAAAGGAATTTGACCGATCTCTTCCATTTTCTGCCGCAGGAACTGGCATGGTGTTAAGAGCCTTCTCAGTTCATCCAATTTATAAAGATTCGAAAGAGACACGAATTGCTGCAAACTTATTAAAGTCAAAAATGTTTAAGAAGGATAATTGGTCTTCTTATCAACATCCAGATAATTGGATACGGTTCCAGTTTCCGTTTTGGTGGACAAACTTGGTCTCTGTGTTGGATACTTTTTCACTTTTGAAATGGTCCCAGCGCGATCCAGATATTTCAAAAGGACTGAAATGGTTTAAAGACCATCAAATGCAAGATGGCTTATGGGACATTTCATATTCAAAGATCCATAAAAACAGAAAAAATAAGAAAACAGAGACACTTCGTTATTGGATCACTCTTGTGATATGCAGAATTTTTAAACGTTTTTATGAAAGAGAATAAATATGGAAATTATGATAATTATGATTTCAGTTTTGCTAATGATGATTATAAGAGATTCAAGTTCCAAAATCTACTTTATCATGTAATAAGTCAATAGCCTCCGATCTTGCTTTTAATAAATCAAGCTCTTTTATTCCTTTCATTTCATCTGTTGGCATTATTTTTTGTTTTAATATTTTTCGGAAAAGGTTATATTCTTTTTTTCGGCTTATATAGGGATCCACTTGCATTGTTTGAATAAAGGATTCGATATTGCTTTCTTTGCCGTTTTTATTTCCTTCGGTCAAATCGAATCGATAATTATTATAGACCAAAAAACAATGAACCATAGGGATATATGGAATTTGATATTTTTCTACTATTTTCCCTGTACCTTTACATATTTCTTCAGTAAATTTATATACTCCAATATATTTTACTAATGGAATTCCCAGCTCGGTGGCAAGCCCGGCAATTACACCATGTTTAGAGGTGCAAGATCCATATCCTTCTTTAAATAATATCTGTTTATCCTCGTAATTGGAATTGTATCCATAATTCATCTTATGTACATATAAACATGCCTTATCTTAATCTCCGAGCTGGCAGACACCTACCAACTGCAGAATCAATCAGGAACGTATGAACTAACTTGCACGAAATCTGCATTACCCACATACTTGGATCCCTTGGATCAACGAATAGCAGGCGATAGCACACATGTCAACCAATGGTTATTAGGTGCAAGTTTTCCAGTCGACGCTGAGACTATGAGTCTAATTTATGACCCACAAACCACATTCATAACAAATATCGACCCGACAACTAACATGGGTGATGGAGGAGATGATAATGGTAACGGAGAATTCCTTGTCTATATCTTAATCCTAATTTTGGGAGTGGCCTGTGTTTCAACACTTCTCATCATAAAAAAAAAGCACAAAAAAGTACCTGATGATTAATTAATTTTTTCAACTAAAACCCTTTATGTGTTGATTGATTCGGCTCAAAAACACCTTATTTTTTACTTTCTACTTGAGAAATACAACCTGAACACTGCATTTGCAAGGATAGCAAACTTAACTATATCACTATGAACTTTTCGCCGAGATGTGGAACGATAGATGATAGATTTAGGCATAATTTAAAAATAACCGACCTGATATAAGTAATGTCATAAGTAATGAGACAAAAAGGCTGGAGATTATATAATTGCCCGTTTTTTCAAACGTGTATGCTGAAATTAGTCCTAAGATAATAAATAAGCAGCAAAACGCGAGTATTAACAGAGGTATCATATGAAGTGCTTCTTTGAATAGCGGCCCAAACATGACAACAAATTGTAATCCCATTGCAACTCCAATCGAGATCCCACTATATATCCCGCTTTTAATGATTCTCTTTAGTTCCAGATTTTTACCGCCCATTGATTTGTCATTTTTTATATTTCGCTGTATATTGTTACGAAATATCAAATCAATACTTAAATTGAAGAAAAACAGTATAATAAACAATAACAACACATCTAAATACGTTTCAATAGTCAGCGGTCGCGGCAGGATAAATGGAATTCCAATAAACCAACCAATTAATGCGAAAGGAACTATCCAAATCAGTAGAGAAATCAATGGTATGAGGTATTGAAGGTATGAAAACCCAGAAGTCATTATTGACCTATTGAAATTGATATAATTCACTTCAACAGTTCCTAAATTTGTTAAGATTTGGAAAATGATGAGAATGAAGATAGATAAGATACTGGAGATTAAAAATCTTGGAAGAAGTAAATCAAAGATCCAGAAATGAGTCATTGACGGCACAGAAATAATGCCAGCCAACGTATAAAATCCTATCAATAATGGTAAATATCGCTTTAAGATCTGTTGATTACTTATAAAATTCATATTTGATTGACTGTATCTATCAACTTTAATCCTCTTCTCTTCAATGCTGTTCTCTTTAATATTTTCTTTTGATATATGGCTCTTATCATAATTTTTCATATATGAAATAATATAAGAAAAGGTCGGGAATATTCCAAGTAAAGAACCTATAAGAATAAGGAACCAACCCGCCAACTTCACTAAGAAAAGAGCTTGAAAACCTTTATTGACTTGAGGAATAACATTAGAACAATCCATCGAGTCATTGAACCAGTAAGTCATATTTTGCACGACCCGTAAACTGAATCCTTCAAAGATATGCTTTACATTAGGAATTAGCACCATTCTTCTATAATTATATGCCTCATAAGAGCCAAAATCCCAAGTATGATTCGTATTCTCCCATATTTCATCATATATGTGATCATAGGTGATTTGTGGGGACCCAGACGTATCAATTGTCGAGTTAGCCATTAGATGGCAAGCGGCTTCTATGTTGATCATTTCATCATATTCGCCGACGATCATACAATAATTCGTCATATTCATGATGTTAATGAAATTATCGGGAGAACGAATAAACACTTCATCCATTACCGTGGTTGGATCGCCATTTGCTAACCATCTCCAGTTTTTCAACAGCTCTTGAATTACGGAATGATACCAAATATCCTCTATTCCCAAAACCGTTTCCATTAAGTCTTCCGCTATTACTCCCAAATTATTCCAACAATATACTGCACATACAGAGTCTATTTTACTAGTTCCAATCAGATTACCCGTTTGAGGATTCGTTCGATTATCAAATAATCCGGCTTGTGTCGCAGCGACTCCACCCATACTATGACCCGATACACCAATTCTATCTTTATCAATGATCTCTTTATAGGAGCTTTCATTAATTAACCATTCGATTGTTGAATATACCCCTAATATCGTTTGAATACCCATATCCCAATAACCTCCTGAAGATCCATGACCTGGTTGATCTATTGCAACAGCTATAAATCCAGACTTAGCGAATTGACGCGGATAATTGAGTTGAAAATCAGAGCATGCACCAAATCCGTGCATCCAAATGAGAACTGGATACCCGTTGGTAGGTTTCTCACTTTTTGGAAGAATAATATAGCCATTGATATTATAATTTTCTATCAGCTTATTTTCTGCATCTTCTGCTGCTCCTGAAACTGTCCGGTTGAAATAGCTATTTAACTCGTCTGTATATTTTTGATATGTTGTAATTCTCACGCGAACGGGAGTATTTTCACTAGGAGTATATGTTCCTACCAAAGACAAAATAAAACCCACCATAAACAAGCCGATACACACAATTAATAGATTTTTCCTATTTATCCATGAGTGGTTTTGAAACAAAGACATAATTGCATATTTGATTTTGATAACTAAAAATTTTTAGTGATTGAGTAAAAACCAATGACAATAAAAATAGATAAAGTAAAATACGAACTTATAATCTGTAATCTATTGTTCCTTCTAAGAAACAAATTTATAATTGATACCTAAACCTTCAGCGAGTGCAAATGATTGTGCCATCTCTTGTCGAGATATTCTTCTATTGATTTCTGGATACCTTTTAATTGTAACCAAATGTTCTGGTCGATATTGCCCCATAATATTAACAAAAACATCGGGTATATTATTCGCAATCCATTGCAATATCGGTTTCGTGCAACATTCAAAATGCCCGGGCATAACAAGATGACGGATGATTATATCCTTTATACCAGCATCATAAATAAATTTAAAATTCCTTTTTAAAATATTCCAATAATTATTGATACCAGAATAACGTTTTCCACAA
>WJKO01000854.1 GCA_014729055.1 Promethearchaeota archaeon
CTTTTATTTATTATTAATAGTTAATTAATTCGAATTACGAACAAGTATTTTCACCAATCCCTCAAAATATCTTCAATTTTATCCGAAATATATTTCAAAGCAGGCACTACCTTGCGATAATTCATTCTATTTGGACCAAATACAGCCAAAAAACCGCTTGTATTTGAATAAAGTGTAATTGGCACAAAAACTATAGCGCAATTATCCAAAATCTTTGATCCTGTTTCTTCTCCAATCAATATTCTGACATCTTCGCTTTTGTCCCTGTATCTATTTAGTATACTTGCCATTTCCGAATAATCCTCAATTATTGAAAGTATACTTTTAAATTTTTCTAGATCCTGAAATTCAGGATTATCCAGTAGCTCACTAAGCCCTGCATGAAAAATCTTATCTTCAATCAAAGCAATTGACGCATTTGAGGTTAATTCGTTTAGGGCATTGACAGCACTTAGCATCAAATGATCTGCATTAAACCTTTTTTGAAATAAATCTTCATTAAATACTGCTCTTTCTTTTATATCTATATCTTCAAACTCATCTAGTATATCCTGCAAAAAATACTTAAAAGCCAATGTAGTAGGTACTCTTCCTGAGGAAGAATGTGGTTTTTGCAGATATCCCATATCCATAAGTCTTGCCATCTCATTTCTTATGGTTGCAGGACTTATAGTTAATTCATATTTATCAGGCAAATCAATAGATCCAACAGCCTCAGCAGTATCGCTAAATTCACGAATTATGATTTCAAGGAGCCTTTTTTGTCTGGCAGTGAGCATAACTTAGCAATTTAAAACTTTAATTGCTAAAGTATATCGTTAGCAGCTAAAAATTTCAAGTGCTACATTTTAGCTGTACAATTCGAATCTTGAAAGAGCATATTCTGCAAGTAATTAGAAGTGACATCTTTAGTTTTCCATGAATCTTCCTTCTTAAAGTAAAGAGGAAGGGCATTTGATTGGACCATCTTTATACTACCATTGATAACATCTAATTTCACATACTCACTACGACATACTGTATTTCGCATCATTGATTCAGAATTAAACTCACTAGCATAAATTAATTTGGCATCTATGCTTGTGTACATATCCAATTCAGTCAAATAGTGTCCACCTTTGTTTCCTAAATTATCTCCTCCTTCGAGTCCCCTAGGCGAATACAAATCAACCGAGAACTCATAACTGATGATATCTAGATCGGGATCAATATATTCGGACATATCTTCATATTCGCTATCTACTCCCCAATACTTTTTCGATTCCGCAAAGTCTTCCTTGACCATCTCATCTGCATAATTATCAAGAAATGTTTGTATTCTCTCCACAGCAATATTTTCACACTTTTCTGGGGTAAAATCCTCCTCTAGTTCGCTTATCTGCTCAAATGACTTACTTCTAGAATAATTGTATTCTTTCCAGCTACTTGTATCCGCCTTCATTTCTTCAAATTTGCCGGCAAGCTCGCAATAATACAAATCCTTGACTTCAAAACTGACATTATCTAACTCCATATAAGAATCACTTGAAAGTTGCACCAGATAAACAACATCCAAAGTCTTTCCATTTTCATATCTATCGATATTTGTTCTGGCTATGTATCTATCAGGGACAATTACATTTAAAATTATCAAAGCAAGAAATCCCGCAAGCAAACTATAGAGACTAAAGTATTTCATTATTTTCCTTTCGATATTTGCAATAGCAAGGTAGGCAAAAAGCACAGCTTCGAAAATCATAAAAGCTGAAGTGTAGAACCTTAGCTCTGTAAGTCCATATCCGTCTACGTATATATCCATTCTTTTCAGAGCGGACGCTATGATTATAAAAATACTTAAAGCAAACAGACTAATTAATGACTTTGTTAGAATTTTGGCTTTTGTAGATTTAGCTACTCCAAAGCGAATTAGGAAATACATAATAATAAATGAGAGAATTGATACTGCTTGTAATTCCCAGAACCCTTTTCTGGCATACTCTGAGTATGTCAAACCGAGCTCTACTATCTTGTCATGCTCACCGAACAAATAGACTATTTGCACTATGATAAATGTAATAAAAAGAAGATTTATCAACGTTAGGAAAACTATCTGAATTATTGCAGAAATTCCCTTACTTCGATCACTATCATATCTCTGATTTAGTACTAAATCGTCCAAATTCGCCCACATTAGTCCTATAAATGAATACAAAAACAGTCCTATTGCAAGAACAATGATAATTACTGTTTCAATTGAGAACGATGGGTCTAGATTATTAAACACATCTTTGAAAGCATAATCTGCTGAAGCGAAGAGCAGACCAAATACTATTAGAACCGGAATCGCTATAAGTATTCCTACCAATACTGATAGTGATATTTTTATTGCATTTCGATTTTCTATCTTGATAAATTTATTGAATCCTAGCAGATCGCCCAAAAATCCTGCTAAGCCCATCAATCCTGCTACTAAATTGCGTATATAAACCAGCAATGAATTGAAATATGAAAATCGCTTGAATACCCTTGGTCTATATGACATGTATACAAGTGGCAAAAAGAATATTGAAAGAATTGCTAAATTTAAATTTAATAGTGTTTGACTTTGATGATATGCAAATCCTAATGATACTAGCCAATATGGGATAAACAATAAATCGTATAGATTGAAGCCCTCTTCTCCTTTGTAGAAAAATTTTAGTAGTAAAGTTAAAGATATTAATGCCCCGACAAAAATTGGCACCTGCACTCCAAGGGAATTATTTGTGAAAAAATCTCCAAACATCACGCCTAGGATTATTGCGAAAATGGTGGTAACTAGTGCGAGGACTGATTTGCTTTTTATCATTTGAAGGATTTAATAAATTAAAATTATTAATCTGAGCGACTATATTACAATAACGAAGGAGGAGGAAAAAGGTGGCGGGAATAGCTTTATAAATCGAATAAATTTATCCAAGAAGTTTCTTAAAATTCATAACTAGGAATTCATATAAAGGAATGAATACAATTTCATGCGAATCAATAACCTTTTTTGCTTTTAAGGTTTTTATAATATCAAATATTTTCGTGGGATTAGGATACGTAGCTGACTCAAAAAGAAATCTTGAGATTCGTATGAGCTGGGAAATAGAGGCTCCTGAATTACCAGATGATATCAGAACTATTTTGGTTGAAATAAAGACTGCAATCCTAGACGATTTTGATTGGACAATTGAAGCAAACCGGTGGCAAGCACATAAAACATGGATAGCTATGAGAAACAGTATTGCAATTCTCGTTAAAGAAACTCCTGAACTTAATAGAGCATTAACTTATAAGGCAAGTCCAGAAATGGAGAAAGCATTAAATAATTTATGGGCTGAGTTTCTTAAACCAGCTGGATACAATTTACCAAAAAAAACATGAGGCTAATACCTGCTTCTTCTCTATACCTTCCTTTAACCCTCCAAATCCTATACAATAAATCAAAGCATCCAAAGTCTGCTTAAGTACTGATTAAGAACATGAAAAAGAACATCCTTATCATAATTATCCTAGTACTCATCATAGAAGGCGCGATTATCGTTGGAATAGTCCTAAACTCCCGAAAAGATAACAAAGATTGGATTATTGAAGATACCAACCAAACTCAAAAACAGACCCCCCAAGATAAATCCACTAATTACACAATTGTCGACACCAATCAAAGCAATTGCTACAACAATTCCAACCAAATTAGCTGCCCTGCCGAAAATAACGCATTCTACGGACAAGATGCACAGTACACTGGCACCCAGCCCTCATATACAGACAATAGAGATGGGACTATAACCGATAACAATACCGGATTAATGTGGCTACAAGATGCCGGAGAAAAAGTTAGTTATTACGAAGGCATTAATTCTGCTGAATCATTTGAATTTACTGGATATGATGACTGGAGAGTACCAACGA
>WJKO01000855.1 GCA_014729055.1 Promethearchaeota archaeon
GTATTAGATGGGGACAATGTAATAATCAAAAGCGCAGAGACACTTTGGGGCAAGAATACTGAAGAAAGTATGGATTTTCTTAAAGAAAAAGAAGGTAAAACCATACATTCTTTATTAATTGGTCCCGCAGGAGAGAATCTTGTGAATTATGCAGCCATTATGAATGATGCCTCTAGAGCATTTGGCAGAGGGGGCGTCGGATCGGTCATGGGCTCAAAGAACTTAAAAGCAATTGTTGTAAAAAATGGAAAAAAGAAAACGGAGATTCACAATTCTGAGCGTTTAAAAAATTTAACCCAATCTGCAAGAGATAAAATAAAAGTTGTACCAATAACTCGCTCTGCGCTACCTCGATTCGGAACATCTGGATTGGTAAATATTATCAATGAGTTAGGAATGTTCCCGATCAATAATTTTCAAAAGGGTTATGATGAACGAGCAGAAAACCTCAGTGGAGAAAGTATTCGCAATGAATTGTTACAAAAGGATGAAGGATGTTTTGCATGTCCTATACGCTGTGGAAGATTGACAAAAGCAGGTAATATGGAAGGAAAAGGTCCAGAATATGAATCTGTATGGGCACTAGGTGCCAACTTGGGAATATATGATCTCACGATTGTTGCACAAGCAAACTATCTCTGTAATAAGATGGGATTAGATACAATTTCATGTGGTGGGACAATTGCATGTGCAATGGAATTACAGCAAAACGGTTTACTGAAAAGTGAAATGTTAAAATTTGGAAACAAAGAAAATTTAAAGGAAATAATAATTAAGATCGCTAAAAGGGAAGATATTGGAGATGAATTAGCTGAAGGAGCTAAACAGTTAGCAGAAAAATACCAGTCACCTGAAACTGCAATTCATGTAAAAGGAATGGAGCTCCCCGCTTATGATCCTCGAGGTGCTATGGGGCATGCTTTGGGTTACGCTACTAGTAATAGAGGGGGAGATCATCTAACCGGTTATCTCGCAGCTATGGAAATCTTTGCAGCACCCAAAAAGATCAACAGATTCAACGTTGGCGGTAAATCGGATCTGCTTGTTCTTAAACAGAATAGTAAGGTTATCGAAGACAGTATGGGTGTATGTGCATTTGCCGGCTGGGCTTTAGGATTAGATTTTTATGCAAGATTTCTAACCGCGATCACAAATGTAGATTATTCCGTTGCAAGCCTTATTCAGAGAGGAAATAAAATATATAATATGGAACGATTATTCAGCATTAAAGCAGGTATGAAGAAAGAACAAGATACATTACCAAAAAGATTTTTAGATGAACCATTAAAGGAAGGATTTTCAAAGGATAAGGTGGTTCCAATTGAGCGAATGCTGGAAGAATATTATAATGTAAGAAAATGGGACGAGAATGGTATCCCAAAGTCAAGCTTATTGAAAGACTTAGAAATTAATATTGAAAATTACGAATGAAGTAAACAAGCAGGAGAACATTACAATGGTTATTGATGAAAGTATTTATAAGGTTTTCGACAAAGTAGGAAAACATTTGGTCAGTCAAGGTCTAAATACCAGCCATTCTGGTAATATTTCGATTAGAAGCGGCGGACGGATCATAATTAAGAAGAGATCGGCAATGCTCGGAAATCTCGAACCTGAAGATATTATTGAGTGTGCACTCGAAGAAGAGGATTCAGGAGCTTTGCTTGCAAGTACAGAATTGGGAGTGCACAGGCAAATATATTTGCAAACCGATGCAATGGCAGTTGTTCATGCACACGCGCCATTTTGCACAATTTTAAGTATGGTTGAGGATGAAATAACATGTATCGATGCAGAGGGCGTCTTCATGTACAAAAAGATCCCCGTTATTGAATTGGACGTTCCTGCTGGAGCTTCAGAAGCCGCCGAAAAAGTGCCACCCGTCTTGAGAAATTATCCTTGCGTGGTCGTCAGAAGTCATGGAGTATTTGCTAAGGGAATGACATTAGAGGATGCTCTTCAAAATGTCACTGGTCCAGAGCAGTCAGCCAGAATACGTTATTATACGATGTTATTGGGAAAACCATTAAAACGCGATTATTCTAAGGAAAAAGATTTTTCTGATTGGTAGTTTATTGGTGAGAAAAAGAAAAAGATTTTTTTTGTATAGAGAAGATCTCGTATTCTCTTAATTCTTAAAAGATTCAGTTTTCTATGAATCCAAGATGTCACGGAGTTTGGTTGAAACTTTAATAATCTCGTCTCTGATATTACCTATACCTTTATGTTTCAAGGGCTCAAGGCGCTTGGGTACCATTTTTTCAGGATCAACAGGACGAATTGTTTTTTCCGCTTTTTGTTTTTTATTTATTTCCTCTAATCTCTTTGAAAAGGTTTGATTTTCTTTCTTGATATCATATTCTAATTTATCCAGTTCATCAAGGATTTGGTACGCTTCATCTTTTAGTCTGGCTACTTCATCTAATTTATCTGTGAAATTTCTTACTAAATTCCGCAATTTATCTATCCTTATTTTAAACGTACTTATCTCCACTTTTCATCACTCGCCAATTTACCTTTCAGAAAATACGCGCTAATAAAATTAACCAGCATTATGACTAAATTTATAAGCAAGAAACGAAACTTTATAAAGTGAATAAGGAGAGAATGAGATGCAAATTAAGATTTTTACATTTTCTGGGACGGGAAATACATGGTGGTTGGTTAATGAGTTTAAAAATATTGCCATAAACTATGGATATGATGTTGATGTTAGTTCTATTGAACAATCAAGCGAAATCACAGAAAATAAAATACTAAAAAGTATCAATGACTCTGATATCTTAGGTTTCGCATATCCTATATATGGGTCTGACTGGCCTCGATTTATGAGGGATTTTATTTTCCGATTTGTTGAGATTTTTGATCAGAATAGAGAATCAATACAAAGAGAGGAACTTCCCCCAGTTTTAGTTCTTACAACAATGATGATGTTTTCTGGGGATGGCGCGCTAATGCCGAAAAAATACTTCAAGAAAAGAGGATTTCCATTCAAATGGGGGGTAAATTTCGCATTATCTTCCAATTTAAGTGTACCTATGTTTCGTGCCAATCCTTATGAAGAAGAAAAGCTCAATGAAAATAAGCAAAAAGCGAAAAAGAAACTAAAAAAACTACTTAATCGAATTAAAGAAAATAAAGACTGGCGGGAACATCAATGGAATCTTATTTTTCGAATAGTTGCATTATTACAGCGAGTTTCAGAACCTTTATTATTTAGAATTATGCATTTTGGTGTAGATTCTAAGCGTTGTATACAATGCATGCAATGCGTAGATCACTGCCCAACTAAAGCCATACATTTTGACGAAGAAACGGAGACTTTTAAGTTTAGTGACAATTGCACCTTTTGTATGCGTTGTTATAATTTATGCCCCAAGTATGCAATTACGGTTAATGAAAAAGTATGTTTACCTCCAAAATATGAACGAATAGAACCAATTATGGACGGTTTCAAGTTCTCGGATTTACATGATTGATTAAAAAAGAGTTGATACAGCTTGGCAGATATCTCTTATACAAAAAAAATAAAAATAAAATATAAAGCAGATCTTGCAGTATTTGGTGGCGGCATAGCAGGAATTGGCACGGCATGTGCAGCTGCAAAAAAGGGATATACAGTTGTATTAGTAGAACGACTCGGTTGGCTCGGAGGTAACGGCACAAGTGGTGGAGTTCGGGGCTTTTGTGGAGAAACGAGTAAACAAGGCAAGATATTTGATGAAATTATCGAACATCTAGAAAATTTAGAGGCAATTGAACCGCATTTTTACGCGAGAGATGTATTTTTCAAAGGACGAAAATACGAACACCAATATTTGGTCGTTGTATTAGATAAAATCGTTCAAAAATACAATATAAAACTACTTATTCATACCAGATTTATCGATGTGATAAGAAAAAACAGAACAATTGAGTATGCGATCATCGCTGAACAAGAGGGAATATGCGGTATTAAAGCTAAATATTACGTTGATTGTACGGGAGAAGCATGTTGTTGTCAATCTGCTGGCTGTGAAATGGTAAAAGGACGTGAAGAAGACGGGTTACAACTCCCCATGTCCGTGATTGGATTTTATAGGCGGACGCCGTTATTCAAAAAGCCGAGATCTGTGTCAGATAGTTATTTCAATAGGAATCCAATTCATAATGCTTCCGATAAACCTATGACTAGTTTTAATTCTTGTGGAAAATACTCTAAAGGAGTGAAGATCAAGATCCCAAAATTTGATTCCACTATCTCAAATGACTTGACTCAAGCCGAGATAGAGGGTCGAAGCGAATTAATGAGAGTTTTACATTATTATCAGAAAAAGAAATATAAAAAATGGGAATTAGATCATCTCTCTCCCATTATTGGTATCCGCGAGGGCTCAAGAATCAAAGGGGAATATTATTTAAAAGTTGATGATTGCAGAAAAGGTCGCTCATTTAAGGATGGAATTGCGGTTGGACACTATCCTTTGGACGCTCATGACCCGACGGATAATAAACGGACTTATATCTTGGACAAAAAAGAGCTCAGAGTCCCTCCTTATGATATTCCATTTCGTAGTTTAATTCCAAAAAATATAGACAATTTGCTAGTAGCCGGACGAAACCTATCTGCAGATCAGTTAGCATTAAGTTCTGCAAGAGTTATGACCACATGCTGCTCGATGGGTCAAGCTGTTGCATTAGGAATTGATTTATGCCTAAAATATGAAATGAATCCTATTGAAATTGCCACTTATAAACCAGAGGAACTTCAAAAATCTGTAAAAGAGTCTGGAATTTGCCTCGATCATGAGTTTTACAAACCGCGATAACAAAATTATATCGCGTTTAAGATTGGAATCAATTCATTAAGCATCATTCCTACCCGATCCCGTAAATCCAAGTAGGGTTTACTTGCACGAACAAAATCGTTGTGAGATCTTATCAGATTATTAAGTGTTTCCGAAAATTCTTCAAAATATGAATTTGCAGTATTCTCATATTGAGTTCCTTGCAATTGATGCCTTGTCTGATTAAGTAAATAGAAATATTCATAATCTTCTTGACTTTGTAATATCATTTCCCATCGGCATGATTCATATAGATCGCCAGAATAATGTTCATAAAGCAAAACTCCATCTCCATAACCATTGTATCCGACGCCATAACCTTGATGACGATACGATGCTGAGCTCCAGAATAGATATCCAGAGATATTATAGTACCAGACCATCCACGACAGCAACCTAGTTTCATAAAGATGGTTATAGAGCATAGTATTGGCATAAGGTGCGTTTGGTTGAACGCAAGAATAATACCAGATTTCATCACCAGATTCTTGGCGGGAACGAATTTCCCCAACATCAAATTGATTGCTTAGTGGGATCCAAATATCTACATAAGGATAAAGACTCTCAGCTACTTTACTTGGCTGAAATGTTATAGCAATTTTTAAATCAGGGGCAACTGATTTAATATCACCGAAAATATCAGCAATATGTCCTAAAAATTCTTCCAATGTGATGCCATCAGGTACATGTATTTGAGGTTCGTCAACATCATATACATACGCATATTTTGCCCATCCTTTAGACACAAGATGATCATTTACCTCTTCATAATAATTTAAGGTTCCCGTCCGCCAGTTTTCATCAGTCCACAGTTTTTTATTATTTGGGATGTCCAACGGACAAGTCACACGAAATCCGTTCATACCACAAGCGAGATTTCGCTCCATTTCGTTGTCCCACCATGTCCAATTAAAGATCCATGTAAAATCGGTTTCATTATACCAACAGCATTTCCCCTCCCAGTTATTAGGTGCAGATTCATTATAGGAATTGAGTGCTTTGAAATCAACACCATAAGAACTTATTCGATGGGATGCATATGTA
>WJKO01000856.1 GCA_014729055.1 Promethearchaeota archaeon
ATAAAATAGCGGCTGCATTCCAAACAACGAAAGAAAGAATGAAGGAAGATCTTACACCTAAATTACAACAACTTAGAGAAAACGCAGCGCATATCAAGAAGGATGTGTTAGGTAACTTATTAGAGGAATTAAAAGAGTTTACGGTTCAGAAATATGGATTCAGCCGATTAGTGTTCGATATGAGTAAAATGTCCCGTAAGTACAGTAAAGATGCAAAATCAATGATGTCTCCTGAAGATCTCCAAGAATTAGAAGAACATATCGAAAAATGGTTGTCTTAATTATTATTTTTTTTCATCATTTATTTTATTGTAAAAGCGACTTTAGATTTCCTCGATTGCCAAAATGTTTATATAGGTATTTTACCCTACTTTCGTCATGGATAAACAAGCCTATCATTACTACCAGCAGCAGCTGGCTAAGCTCGAATATGACATATTAAATTGCACCGATCCCCAAGAAAAACAAGAACTCGAAGCCCAACGAGAAGAATTTCAAACTCTATGGGATAATAATCTTGGGGCTCTTTATTGGCGTGTGGTTCCTTACAGCCTATCCTTCGTTGAAATTATTCAACGGGTTGTTATTTTCAATCCAAGGCACCATTCATAAGGCAGAATATCCGAATTTTTCCTTTGAAATTAATGGAGTTCGGATAAAGATCACTGCACCACAATATCGGGCACTTCAAGATGGTAAAGACTACACGATTTATTATGTAAAACCATATTTCGGGCATAAAATGATTATTTCAATTGCGGAAGTCTAATTTTAAAAACTTTTTTCTCATTCCCAATCTTTTTTAAAAAACGCACTTTCATTGCCATTTATTCCTATAAGATTCACTACTTTTTTTGAAAAATTAAGCAATAATGATGATGGACATTTGATACGTATGTCGTAGGATAACCCCAAATACCGAGAAACTTCTGATTTTGACACCAAATAAACTCTTGTTTCAAATCAAAAATTGATTGTAGCTTGTAACCAATGTCCCATGCAATGGGGCGCATGATTCCATCTTTATCACGAATGTTCTGCACAATGATACATATATAAGCGCCTTCCTTCAAGACTTTATCGATATCGGCAAAAATAGAACATATTTCTTCTAAATATGACTGATAATTACTAATATTACCGATATCTGAGGGATCATTAGTATAAGTTTCATCAAAACCTTCTTTAATACGCTTTTTATGAGCTGATTCAACACCACCTCTCGATGTACCCAAAATATTCCAATAAGGAGGAGAAGTTATAACAAAATCCGTCAACGGAAATTTATTTTTCTTCCATACATCGAGAATATTTCTTGTGTCGTCGTTTATAACATGTAATTCTTGGGCGGATTTTTTATTGTGTTTAGCTATTATCTTAACACGTTTCTCAGCATAATCGGCATATTTTTTATTGATTTCTATCCCGCAACACTGACGATTTAGCTCTGAACAAGCAGCCAAAGTAGAGCCAATTCCCACAAACGGATCTAAAACAAATCCATGGATTTTGGTAAAGAATTCGATAAAATGAGCTGCAAGACTGGGTGGAAAACTACCAGGATGGTCTTTGATCTCTTTCGGAATATCAGATGATTTTCCATCCGCTATGATCCAACTTTTTGTGCTTTTCAGCCATCTTCTTCCAGATAGGTCGTTTAACGTATTTCTTTTAGACCAATTCTGATCTTCGTCAAGAATTGAATCGATTTTTCGAAGAACTGAGGCGGCTTGTCGTAATTTCTTAGCAGATAGTCTATAATTATCATTATGAAATTCTGAAACGCCTTCTTCCATGATTTTTTCTACATCATTCTTCAATTTCTTAACCCGATGTTTTTCCATTTCAGAAATATTATTATCTTCTCCAGTATCCACAAGAAACACCCGATTTTTGAATCGAATAATTAATTGAAAATATCAATTTAATTTAACATTTATTTTCAACATTTATTTATTCTGGAACCAATTTCTTTATTAGTATTTTCAACATTTATTTGAGAGTTTGATTTTTTCATGGATATTTTATATTTGTCTCCCCACCCAGATGATGATGCCTCATGGTCTGCTGGCACGATTTATACGTTACTGAAACAAAATAATAATATATTTGAATATGTTTTCACTAAGGGGGGCAAGGGAACGTTAAACCCCAATTTAAGAGGGAGCCCTTTAAGAAAAATTCGAGAACAAGAAGCATTAGAATTTAGAAAAAAGTTTCATCTTGCCAAATTGGAGTTTTTGGATTATTATGACCAAGGATTACCATTTAACAAAAAAATTGTGAGCGAGATTTTAAATCTTCTATTGAATCATTCCTTTTCTGTGGTTTTTGCTCCATATCATAAGAAATCTTGGTTGAAAAACCATATAGATCATATAAACTTGGGGAAAGCAGCTCTAAAGGCAGTGAAGCTATATAACCAAGAAAAAAATATAAATCTTACAGGAGAAAATCAAAATCGCGGATTTCTGCCCCTGATGCAATATCATTCTCAAAAACCCAATTGTTTTGTGGATGTTTCTCACCTATCTTACAAAATCTATCATTATATGCAAGATGTTTACCGGTCACAATGGCATACATTGATGACAAAGCTTCCTTTAAGATACATATTGTCCTACTATTATGGACGATATATCTCTTCTAAAAAAGCAGAGGGATTTTATTTAAGCTATCCGGGCACAAAAATAAAAATAAAAAAAGACGTGAAGATAAAATATGGATAATTTTAGATCATTTCTACATTATCATCTTTTTAAATTGGGACTTAGATTAATGCGATATAAACACGCTGATCTCACCATGGATGAAGACGAGGAAGAATTTTGTTACTTTGCCAAACCCGTCATGCAATTAGGATTACCTTATGAAGGAACAGCAAGCATGGTAACTCATGAAGGTTATCTATATAATGAATCCTCAGAACTTCGGTTTTGGATTGGAAAGAACTTAATTCCCGTCAATAAAAGAGTTAAAAGACTAAAAAATGGCTATCTTCCCGAAGTTATCTACAAGCAAGAAGCAGACAATCTAATCTATGAATTTCGCATGTTTCAGATATGGTTAGATGAAGAGATGAATTCAACTCCAATTAATTTAATTAAAGTCTTGATTAAGAATAATACGGATACTATTGGCGATGCTAATGTTGCAACGGGATACAAGTTTGGTTCCAAATTCGATGATCATCGCGGCGGTATAATAAAACGTGATGCAAATAAACCGATGAAATTTTCTATGAAATGGGAATATTTATTTAAAAAACAGGAAGACGTCACAGAGGAAGGAGAGGGAAGAAAGCAAGAAGAGGAAAGAGGGAAAAGAGAGAAAGACGTAGCAGAGAAAGGAGGGGAAGGAGAGGACGCGAATACAGGGAAAGTCTCGTCGATAAGAGATGGTCATATTATTTACCAATGTCATTCTAATCAGTTTAAAGTTCGCTGTTTTAGATTTTTAGATGACGAGGAACCATATTCATTACAAAAACCGAACCCATATAAAGGTGTATGGAGGAAGTCCAAATTCACAGGAATTATGAGATTTAATAAGAGCATGCAGCCCGGAGAGACTTCCGATTTATTACTTGTTTATCCTCGATATCCGATATCTTCAGACAACGAAAAGGAGATTCATAAACTGATTTCTCTTCAATGGGAAAACTTTGAACAGAAATTCACTGACTTATGGAATAAAATGTTTGAAAATGGTATAGAGTTATCTATCCCCGAAGAAAAGGTGCAGAACACATCTAAGACATCTTTAATGAATAACTTTATGTGTCTAACGGCAATTGATGGAAGTATAGATAAAGAAATCGAACAGCATGTTAACCGATTCCAATATAATGATTTTTGGTTGAGGGATGGTGCTTTTTTTTCTAAAATGTATAATATTTTTGGGTACCCAGACATAGCAGAAAAAATTATAAGATGTTTTATGCGAAATCAGAAGAAGAACGGAGTATTTATGTCGCATTGGGGACAATATGATGGATTTGGTCAAGTTCTCTGGTCAATTGGAGAACATATTAAGATCAACCATGAAAAGGCATTAGATCTTGCGGAAAAAATAATTCCAAATGTTCAAGACGCAATTGATTGGTTTTCTCAGAATGTCTATGAAGATTGTGTTGACGAAACGAAAATAGGTCTAATGCCCTCAACAAACGTCTTAGATAATGAACAGATTAGCGGAAGATATACAGGACATAATATCTGGGCATGGAATGGTCTAAGTGGCATTGAAGAATATTATAAGTTATTGAAACAGGATGAAGAATTAAATAAATTAAAAGAGATGAAGAGTAATTTTTCAAAAGACTTCAGAAATAGACTCGAGCAATGTGCTGTGAAGAACCAAAATTTTGCACCACCTGGTTTAAATATTGATGCAAAGATTGGAATAGATTGGGGAAATCTACTCTTAATTTATCCCGGGTTGTTCTTAGATAAGGAACATTCAGTAGTTTCAACAACAATTGATAAATATAGAAATGAAAAATACGCTGAAGGAATAGCAACGTATACCCCTTATTTTCTACACCACTATCTAACTGAACGCATAGCCCAACAAAATATAATCAGAAACAAACAAAAAGAGGTACTTGAAGATTTTTATGCAATGTTAGTTCATACAGGATCATGTAATGGAGGTTTTGAATGGTGTATCCCTCCATATTGTAACCGGGATTATTACTTAGGAATATGGAGGTTTAAATTCTACAATTTCCCGCCACACGGGTGGTTTGCGCTCGCATTTAATACATTATTAAGAAATATGTTAATTCGTGAAGAAGAAAACAATCTGTTTATTTTTTCTGTAATCTCCCCAGAATGGCTAAAGACAACCCAAAAAATTTCTATATTAGACGCTCCAACTTACTTTGGTAAATTTTCAGTTACATTGGATATAAAAGACGTGGGTGAGAGTCAAATCGAGTCGAAATTGGAACTTAAAATCAATTCCATTAAAAGAGGATTAGACTCTATAAGAATGCCCTATCCCTTTTATATTGATGAAATAGAGGTTAAAAAAAAAAATAATGACGAAATTTCGGTCGAAAGAGCTGAGCGTTTATTGATAATTTCTGATATAAAGCCGAAAACAGATATTGAGTTGACTTTAACAATGAAATTTAAAGGATCCTTACCGAATGTGAGTTATCAATCTGCTGTTGACAATTATAAAAAGGAATTCCGTGAAAAAATCAATTCTCGATAGTTATTTCTTCTTTTTATTTACGATCTTTTTCGTCTTCTTCTTTGGAATCTTCTCTGCTTCGGTATCTAAAGTTAAAACTTCACGAAGATATTGCCCTGTGTAGGATTTTTCATCCTTGGCAATTTCTTCAGGAGTCCCTATCGCTACAACAGTGCCGCCTTTCTCTCCCCCTTCTGGACCTAAATCAATAATGTTATCGGCAGACTTCACAATATCTAAGTTATGTTCAATAACAATGATCGTATTTCCATTGTTGACTAATCGCTGTAATACATCTATTAAATATTTCACATCGTGGAAATGTAAACCAGTAGTGGGCTCATCTAAGATATATAAGGTATTTCCAGTGGATCGTTTTGAAAGTTCTCTCGAAAGTTTGATACGCTGAGCTTCGCCTCCACTCAAGGTGGTCGATGGTTGTCCTAGTTGAATATAGCCTAATCCAACGTCCACAACTGTTTGAAGAATCTTTTTTATCTTAGGATGATTCTTAAAGAATTCTAGCGCCTCAGTATGCGTCATATGTAAAACATCATAGATATTTTTCTCATTGTATTTCACTTGGAGGGTTTCGTGATTATATCTATGCCCATTACATACGTCACATTTAACGTAAACATCAGGTAGAAAATGCATTTCTATAAGATTATATCCCTTTCCGCCGCATTTTTCACACCTTCCACCTTTCGTATTAAAGGAAAATCTTCCTTTCTTATATCCTCTGATCTTTGCCTCTTCAGTTTTTGCAAATAGCTTTCTTATATAATCAAATGATTTCGTGTAGGTTGCAGGTATTGAGCGAGGCGTCCGACCTATTGGACTTTGGTCAATATTGATGATTTTATCAATGAAATCTAAACCCTCTATTTTTTTGTATTCAGCATTAGCTTTCGGTTCTCGTTTTCTAAGAGCATCCTTTACAGCAGTTACTAAAACTTGTTCAACCAAACTCGATTTGCCAGCACCACTAACCCCAGTAACGCAATTAAAGACACCTAAAGGAATTGCAACATCGATTGATTTTAGATTATTAGCTGACGCACCGTATACTTTAAGAAATCCTTTTTCAGATTTTCTTCTAACCTTTGGAACTTCAATCTTTAGAGTTTTTGCAAGATATTTGCCTGTTAAACTGACTTTGTCTTTTATAATATCTTCCAATGTACCTGATACTACCACTTCTCCTCCGTTCTCCCCTGCGCCTGGACCTAAATCTACAATATAATCTGATTGTCGAATTACATCCTCATCATGTTCCACAATTAAAACAGTATTTCCGCGGTCTCTCAATTCCTTTAACATATTAATTAGTTTGTTCTTATCTTTGGGATGTAATCCAATAGTTGGTTCATCTAAAACGTATAGGATGCCAACTAGATTAGATCCTATTTGTGTTGCCAGTCGTATACGCTCTGATTCACCCCCAGAGAGCGTCCTAGACAATCTATCAAGCGTAATATACTCTAAGCCTACATTTTGAAGAAAATAATATCTGGATCTTATTTCTTTTAATATTTAACGGGCAATCTTCTGTTCTTTCTTGGATAATTTCAGATTGTCGAACCATTTGGTGCCTTCCTCAACCGACATCCCACAGATTTGCCATATATTCTTCCCATTTATATATACTGCAAGACTTTCCTTTTTTAACCGCTGACCATGGCATGAATTACAATTGTATTCCGTCATGAATTGACTGTAATATTCTTTCATATTACCAGAAGAAGAATTCTGGTAACGTCTTTGCATTGTATTTAATATTCCTTCGAATGGTCTATTTACTTGCCAAGAAAAATGGCTTGTATCTTTCTTGTCCTCTTCTCGGTTGAATTTAAATTCTATTTTTTCACTACCTGTTCCAATCATCAATTTATCCCAAAATTCTTTCGGTAACTCATTAATGGGCTCATTTAAATCGACATCATAGTGTTCCGCTACTGTTTCGATCATTTTCCAAGAATAAGAACCTATGGTTCCGAAGCCCCCTACATTTCGCAATCCACTGTCATAAATTGAAACTGAAGTATCAGGAAACACTTTCTCTTCATCAAACGCTAACATAGAACCTAACCCCTTGCAATACGGGCATGCACCATAAGGAGTATTAAAGGAAAAATCTCGCGGAAGTAATTCATTATAAGAAATACCACATTCCGTACAGAAATTATGCTCTGAAAAAGTTTTAGTTGGTCCATCAATAATTGTGATTTTTACCAAGCCTTCACTTAATTTCAAAGCAGTTTCTATGGCGTTAGCCAGTCTCGATTTAAACTCCTTATTATTAACGCGCATTATAAGTCTATCGACTACAACATCAATCGTATGTTTGTTGTTTTTATTAAGATTAATAGGTTCATCCAGTAAATATTCGATTGGTTCGTGACCTTCATCTTGAATAATTACACGCGTATATCCTTCTTTCCGTAACCGATCAAATAGTTTATTGTAGGTTCCCTTTTTTCCTTCGACAATTGGGGACAAGACTTTAAATTTTAGGTCTTTTTTCAATGATTTTGCTATTTCTGCCGTTATTTCTTGACTGCTTTTAGGACTTATAATTTCTCCGCAAATAGGACAATGTGGCGTGCCTATATGTGCAAAAAGCAACCTAAAATAATCATATATCTCTGTTACCGTTGCCACAATACTCCGGGGGTTTTTACTTAATGACCCTTGTTGTATAGAAATGCTGGGACTTAATCCTTCTATTTTATCTACATTCGGTTTATCCAAGTCTCCGATAAATTGTCTTGCGTAAGACGAGAGACTTTGAAGATATCTGCGCTGAGCTTCTGTAAAAATGGTATCATAAGCGAGGCTTGATTTACCACTTCCGCTTAATCCCGTAAATACAACAAATTTATCATGCGGAATTTTAACATCGACTGACTTTAAATTATTCTCTCTTGCACCTTCAACAATAATAAACTGCTTTGAATTGTGTGGACTTTTCATTTTCTTCGGACTTGGATTTGTTAATTAATAGTAGTTTTAGAACAATGTGCTTGTGCTTTAAAATTTTAAAACTTAAAGAACAATTATAATTATTTTTTTAGGCAATATGGCTTATTTCGTATTTTTTCTTAGATTAGCAAATCAGATCTTCTTTCTTAATGCCCATATTTCATCTCTGATGTAAGCAGCTTTTTCAAATTCCAGATTTGACGCCGCATCCATCATCATGGCTTCCAGATCAGCAATTTTATCTTGTAAGATGCCTTGTTCCTCTATTTTTTCTTTAATTGTTTTCCTAAACTTCCGTTCCTCTGTTTCATCTTCTTCCAATTCTTCTAAGGATAAGGATTTAGTTAATGCTTTTTCAATTGTTTTTGGTTCGATTCCATGATCCTTGTTAAATTTTTGTTGGATTCTACGCCTCCGATTTGTCTCTTTTATTGCCTTTTGCATTGATTTCGTCATAGTATCCGCGTATAAGATTACATGCCCATTAACATTACGGGAAGCACGACCTATTGTTTGGATTAAAGATCTAGTATCACGGAGAAAGCCCTCTTTATCCGCATCCAATATTGCGACTAAAGATACTTCAGGTAAATCCAAACCTTCACGTAATAAATTGATACCGATAACAACATTGATATCGCCGGCTCTGAGTTTTCTTAGTATCTCTGAACGTTCAATCGTATCAATACTACTATGCAAATAATTTATCTTTAAGTTTCGTTCTGCGTAATATTCAGCGATGTTTTCAGCTAGCTTTTTGGTAAGCGTTGTAACGAGGATTCTTTCCTGACGGGCTGTAACTTTTTGTATTTCACTAAGTAGGTCATCAATTTGATTATCAGTGGGACGAATTTCAACGTAGGGATCGACTAATCCGGTTGGTCTTATTATTTGTTCAGCTATAATTCTACTATGGGATAATTCATACTCACCTGGTGTAGCACTGGTAAAGATCGCTTGATTGATCCTATTTTCCCATTCCTCGAAAGTCAATGGTCTATTATCATAAGCTGCTTTCAGTCGAAAACCATAATCTATCAAATTTTTCTTCCGTGATCGGTCTCCACCAATCATTCCGTGTATTTGTGGGACGCCTATATGTGATTCATCTAATACCATCAAATAATTTTCAGGAAAATAGTCTAACAGGGTGAATGGTGGATCTCCTTCTTTTCTGTTATCTAGATAACGAGAATAATTTTCAATACCTTTTACATGCCCGATTTCTTGTATCATCTCGAGATCATAATTAGTCCGCTGTTCTAAGCGTTGAGCTTCAACAAGCTTGTTTTGTTCTTTAAAATCTTCGACTTCTTCTTCCATATCGTGTTTTATTTCATCGATTATCCGATCTAATTCATCTGTATTAGTAATAAACTCCTTTGCAGGAAAAACAACGATCTCTTTTGGTTTATCTATGGTTTTTCCAGAGATAAAATTAATTATCGATATTTCTTCTATTTCATCACCAAAGAACATAATCTTGTATCCTATATCCGCATCGGACGGATAAATTGACATCGTGTCACCCTTTACTCGAAATAATCCGGGTTTTACTTCAACATCATTTCTTTCATACTGTATTTTTATGAGTTTTTTTGACAAGTCTCTTATTGAGATACGTTCTCCTTTTTTAATGAGAATAAATTTATTTTTAATTACTTCGGGATCCTGTAGACCATAGATGCAGGAAACAGAGGCGACCACAATAACATCTTGGCGAGTTAACAACGATTTCATAGCTGATAGACGATATTGTTGTATCTGTTCATTAATATCTAAGTCTTTTTCAATATATTGCCCTTTACTTGGAAGATATGCTTCTGGTTGATAATAATCATAATAGCTAACAAAATATTCTACTGCATTATCAGGGAAAAATTCGGTGAATTCTTGGAATAATTGAGCCGCTAAAGTCTTATTTGGAGCCATAACCAGAGTGGGTCTTTGGACTTTTTCGATTATATTTGATATTGTAAACGTTTTTCCAGTGCCCGTTGCACCCAATAAGGTTATGAATTTGTCTCCTCGTTTTAGTGCTTTTATTATATCTGAGATAGCAGTAGGTTGATCACCCATAGGTTTATAGTTCGATTTTAACCTAAACTTTTTCATCATCTTCATCCACCTTGATTTTCCATAACCTTAATTAAAGACAGTTAGTATAAAAAGAGATAAAGTATAGTAATTTATTTTATCTTTATTTGTCTCTTAAAGAAATAAAAGGAAATCATTATTTTTTTCATTTATGAATTTAAAATATCGAAATCTTATGATTTATATATCTTAAAATCGAAGAAAAATTATCGAATCGAAATAACAAATTATAACTTAAAATAGAGATGTATCAAATCAATGAGCTCATCTAAACCCTTTAAAAGTTGCGAATATTGTGGTCGAGTCTGTGAATTTAGAGTACCAAGTAGCGCGGTGGTTGATTCTCAACAAAACTTTGTAATTGATGTATATAATGAATTAAAACAAGGACATCTTGGAACAATTACGAAAATGGCAATGATGAAAGCAGCAAGTACATTAAAGGAAGATTTCGATCCCATGTCTATGGATC
>WJKO01000857.1 GCA_014729055.1 Promethearchaeota archaeon
GTTGAAACAGCTGGCGGAAGCAGGGTTAGATATCGTTTATATGGGCTTGGAAAGCGGATCAAATAAAGTTCTTAAATATATGAGAAAAGGAACTAGTCAACGAACTTTCATTTCCGTAGGAAAACGAATTTTAAATGCGGGGATTAAACTATCCTTTTATATCATATTGGGATTGGGGAGTTATAAGTGGTCAACAGACCATGTTAAAGAAACTGCAAAAGTTTTAACTGCCGTTAATCCTACGATATTTCGATTTAGAACACTAAATGTATTAGAAAACGCGCCCTTATGGGACGATGTGCAGTCGGGCGAATTTGAGGTACTAAAACCTATAGATGTTTTAAAAGAAGAGAGGGATATCCTTAAGAATTTGGGAGAGAATGTCACATCGGAAGTATATAATGATCATATATCCAATTATACTTCTTTGAATTCACAAAATATCCAGAAAGACAAGGATTGGTTTATAGAAAAGTTGAATTCGCTCATTAATGATCCACGAATACAGAAAATGGCTCCAAAACACTTGAAACACATGTAATGTTTAAGTCTAAGGTCATCTGGTGAAAAAATTGAAAAAAGTTTATCTCATAGATTACTCAAAATGCACTTATGATTCATGCGGTAGACCTTGCATTGAAAACTGTCCTGTTACACTAACAAATAAAAAAATGGCGGGAAAGGTTGCTAAAAGTAAATTAAAACCAGCAATTGACTTCAAAAAATCAAGTTCCCAAATTATAATTCATTCTGAGACCTGTATCAAATGCGGGATTTGTATTCATCAGTGTCCTAAAAACGCTATCTACGTAAAAAACCTTATGGAAGAAGATGAAACTCAACAAAAAGTCCATCAATATACTGAAAATGGATTTCGATTGTATAACTTGCCTACATTGGTCACTGGACGGGTGACTGGATTATGTGGTCCTAATGGTATTGGAAAAAGTACGATCTTACAGATTTTGGCATTAAATTTGAAGCCTAACTTCGGAGAATACACTTCAGACGATGAAGACATGACTTGGGGCACCATTGCACAAAAATTCAGAGATAATAATGTCAGAGATCATTTCTTAGAAGTAAAAAAAGGAATGCGGAGTATAAGTTATAAAAAGCAAGTCTTAGACATATTATACGAAAAATATAAGAACCAAACAGTTGAACAGATTTTAGAGGGTAATACAAATGCCAATGTAGACTTTAAGAAACGTGTATATGATGCTCTAGATATTTATTCAATTAGGGATCGGATTCTTAAGCAATGTTCGGGCGGTGAACTGCAAAGATTCGCTATATCTTTAAAACTATTGCAAAACGCTGATGTATTTCTTATAGATGAACCTGTTACGTTTCTTGACATTAAGAAGCGCATTAGATTGGCTGAATTACTGGGAGTGCGCGCCAGTGGAATAAATCAAAAAGATCCAAAATGCGTATTAGTTGTTGACCATGATCTGGCAATATTAGATTATATGTCTGATGTCATCCATCTTTTTTACGGAGAACCTCATCAGTTCGGCACGATAACAGGAGTGCAGCCTGTGCGAGCGGGAATAAATTCTTATCTAAATGGCTATCTCAGATCGGAAAACTTACAATTCAGAGAGACCAAAATAAAATTTCGGAAAACTATTTCAGGTAGGACATGGAGCAATGCCCAAATCTTAGCTGAATGGGGCTATATGGAAAAACAATTTGATGAATTTAAACTTCAAATTAATCCTGGATTATTATATCAAAATGAGATTTTAGGGGTTGTGGGCGAAAATGGTCTCGGAAAGACGACATTTTTTAAAATCCTTGTAGGCTCTTTGACCCCCGACAAAGGTTCGGTTGATTTAACCGAGGAATTTGCAATTTCCTATAAACCTCAATATATAACTGGTAATTATAATGGTACTGTGGAGCAATTAATCACAGAATATTCTCAGAAATATGTTCAAGATGAAAATCTTCTACTTAGATTGTACACTCCTCTTGGTGTTGATAAATTATTTGACACACAAGTATCTGAACTATCTGGAGGACAACTTCAACGTACGTTTATTGCTACTTGTCTCTCAAAGGATGCAAATTTATATTTAATTGATGAGCCCAGTGCCTATTTAGATGTAGAAGAGCGACTTCAAATAGCGGAAATCATTAGGTCTCACGCAAAAAGTACCAACGCTAGTGCTATTTGTATTGAGCATGATATGCAGATAACAGACGCTTTAGCAGATAGAATGTTGATCTTCTTAGGCAAACCAAGCGAGAATGGTTATACAGAAGGACCATTAACTAAGCGTGATGGGATGAATACATTTTTAAAGTCATTAGATATAACATTTAGACGTGATGATGATACAGGACGTGCGAGAATTAATAAAAAAGGATCTCATTTAGATCAAATTCAAAGAGCAAATGAAGAATACTATGGTTATTTTTAAATGATCAAACATGATCAGGCATGAACCATTAATGCCTAATATTATTATTTTCAATCATATATTTAAATATATGAGGGTGGCACATGGGAGATGTTAATTAAGTGCGGTTGTTATATAGATCATAAGCGGATTGTTATAGTGATCAAGTTTGAGCAAAAATTTGTCAGCTGGAGAAGATATTATGAAAACTAAGTAAAATAAAATAAAGCATTGAAATATATACAGAACCAATGAAATAGAATGGTCTGAACCAATAAATAAAAAGAATAAAATTTTAGGCTAATTGCCCAAAAATATTACGTATATTTGTTATTTTAGCTTATTTTCGGGATGCAACAATAATATCTGCGCCCGTTATACGCTTTCTCTTATCTTCCTTAACCAATTTAATTGCTGTTTTGGTTACATTTTCAGCAACTTTAGTTAATTGTTTAATAAGAGTGGCAACAGCATCCTCGGCTACTAAATTGGCACCTTCCGCTTTCATTAATCTTCGGATAGGAGCTTTTGCAATATAGCTAGAACGTTTGCCCTTTGATTTCTTTTTTGCTTTCTTTTTTGCTTTCTTTTTAGCCATTTTCTTTTCCTCCGCAAGAAAATTTTGAAAACATTATTTTTTTTAATGTTCATAATAAGTTGGGGAATGAAGTTATTTAAATGTTTTGTTAAATGCGTAAAAATTAGATGTAGGTTCACCATCTTCCGACAAATTATTCATCATATAGAGAAAAAAAATGGGAACAAAAAAATAAAACTCCCTTAAAATCTAAATTTTGTCTTGATTTTCTCGGAGATGACTCGAAAAACCATTCTGATTTTTCCCATATTATTTTTTTCGCTGTCTCTTGTAATTTTCACTGAACCCCAACAAAATCTCAAATTCAGTGTCAGTGATAGGATCTAATCAAAGAATATAGTGGACAACCATAAGATGTCTTCTCTCTTTAATGTGAATTGGGTTTATAGTCTTTAAATTCTATATACTTAATGTTCTAATATATGTTCGATCCTATATCTTTTAACAATATTATACCATCTTCAATGATTTCATGGGAACATTATGATTCGATCTGAATTTAGAAATCAAAATTTTTTTTAAGAACACCAGCTAATAGTTTTTTAGAAATTTAATAATTAAATTTTATAATCATTGGAGAAGAAAAAAATGGCGGCAATACATTTTCTTTATTTTGGAATTTTCGTTCTAATTATCATTGGAATTTACAAACTCATAATGTACGCTATTAAAAAACTAGAATCAAGTAATAATGTCCCTATCGATGCAATAAACGGAATCAAGACAATTCTGCGGATATTGTTCTTTATTATTGTGATCTTCGTCTTTTTCAAGGTCCTCGGTGTTGAGGCAGAATATTTAATCCCAATATCTTCAATAAGTGGCGTTATTATTGGTTTTGCTTCAAGCGAAGTGATGAGTCAAATTGTATCAGGAATCTATATAATTACGACCCAACCCTTTGATGTTCATGATCTGGTGAATATTGATGGATTAGAGGGTATAGTTGTCGAGATTGGATTTAATTGTGTTATTATTCAAAAATTTGACGGAAGTCTCGTAAAAATGCCCAATAAAAAGATCTTGGATTCGAAAATTAAGAATTATACGCTTAAAATGACGGAGGAACTTAAAAACAGGCAAAAATACCTTCCGAAAAAAGATCAGCTTGAAATTGTGTCAATAAAGGAAGCAAGAGAGGATCTTATCGATTTTGAAAAAGCTACTGCGGTTTTAGGTAATCTAAGTGATTTCATTTTTGAAGACGAAGTTACCAGATATATTTTTGATATTCAAGTAGATTTAAGTATAGATGCGTATGAAGCACTCGCGAAATTAGAAAAGGTCAGCGAAAAATATTCGGAGATTTTTAATTATACACCAAAGTTTTTCATTGTGAATTTAGGACGAAGGGCAACTTTTGGATGTCGAATCTATTGCACTAATCCCAGAACGATAATGGATTACTATAATAATATCTTGGAAGATGTAGTATATACGTTATACACAGAGGAGGGTGTAAAATAACAATGGAGGAATTAACACCTTTTGAACAATTTTTAGGTTTGCTGGGATATCTTAAAATCGGGACTAGTGTTGAGATACCATGGTTAGGAATTATCCTATTGGTAACTAGTTGTGTATTATTGATATTACTTTATCGCCTCATTTCGAGGAAAATAAGTATGGAAATCAGCAGACACGGAGAATCACCTAACTTTTACAATACAATTAAGTTCTTTCTACGTGTTATTATATTAATTGTTATTGTAATTCTCACAGTGGTCTTTTTGCGAATAAATCACGAATATGTTTTGATAATATCGGGGATTTTTGTAACCGCTATCACCTTTGCATCTATGAAATCGATTAATAATTTCATCGTCGGCATCTATTTATCTATTACACGCCCCTTTAGTATTGGTGATTACGTTGATATCAATGGTGTTGAAGGAATAATCACTGAAATCAACATTAATCACATACATATCAAACATCGCGATGCGAGTTCATCGATTTTACCAAATATGGCTTGTTTAGGCGCAAAGATCGAAAATTTCACGATTTCAACTAACTGGTATAGCAGACACATTTCGGAACTAAACCAGGCAATTGAAAATAATAGCATGCAGCTTGCTAAGAAAGAAAGTTCTCAATTACGTCTCTTAAATCAGAAACTAAGAGAAGAAAGAAATGAAATGGTATCTATTTTGAAGGAAGTAAAAGCAGTGCAAGAATCCTTTATAAAAAGAAAGGAAGCTGAGGAAAAAGAAAAACAAGAGTTAAAGGAAGAAAAGCGTAAAGAACGAGCAAAACGAAAAACAGATAAAATAAATGAACGTGCGATAGATATATTCGGAACTAAAGTCGTCAAAGACGATGGTAAAGAAAAAGTAAAAAAAGCGATACAGAATAAAGCGAAACCTGTTAAATCCTTTGATCTACCAATTCGTTCGATCTATACAGAGGAGGAAAAAATTGTTCGGTATACATTCAGAGTAGATTTAGCACGAGATCCAAAGCATAATGATCAATTGCTTACGCAATTATGTGAGGAATGGACGGATGAATTCGAAGTGACACCTCGTTGGTATATTTGCGAAGTCGGATCAATGATTACATATGAGATTGTGATCTTAACACCAGATCCTTACGATATTATTCATTTTTACGATGAATTCTTGGAAGACTTATACCAAGCAATGTATTCTAAGAATTAGAATGAACTTTATTCTTTTAATTTATTTTTTCTAAAATCCTCTTAGTTTTTTCGTTATTTTTTCTTGTCTTAAAATTAAATAAACATAAAAAGAGATATGATTAAATAGTAGTCTGTAGTCTATTGTAGGTAATCGAAAATGTTAAATTTGAAGTATAATCCCAGAACGTTACGGCTCATTGGAAATATTGTGTTTTTAGTGGGTGTAATTGCTATTTATTTGCACCTTTTCATCAATCTTGCTTTCTTATTACGCCATACTTTATTTGATACATTACCCGCTGATGAACCTCTAGATATTTTGCATTTGGTCTTGTTTACATTGATACCAAGCGTAGGAATTCCATCAATCTTAGGATTTCTATTCTGCGTAGAAACTTATTTTGAAAAAAATAAGAAAATCGCGATACAATTAGCTCTTATTTTATCGATCTTTGTATCTACCACTATTAATGCAAGCTTTTTCCTAGGCGGTGGATGGTATATTGGGAGTATATTGGCAAATATCGGATTGGGATTAATTTTATTTTCTGCATTTCGGACGGAACAATTTGAAATCAAGAAAAAAGGGAGTAAACAAGCCGAAAATAACTTGAAAGCAGAAAAAAGGTTAAAAAAAAAGAACCTTGTATTACCGAAAAAACTACAATTGATTTTTACGTGTATATTAATTTGCGCAGTTATGCTATCTGCAATAATCCCTCTTATATTGGATATTTTGACAATTCCACAACCACTTATCGACAAAGTTGATAGTCCTTCTTCTGATACACCCAATCATCGTAACACATTTTATATTCTTCCAATATGGGAAGGGGTCGGCACTATGGAGGAAGATATATCCCAGATGCACTATATAGAATCTATTGTGGGTGGTAGTGAATATACTGGGGAAGGATTTATCAAAATCGGAAGATCAGTGAGCTGCTGGTATACGAATGAAATCCTTGAAGATGGCACGTTTAACGATACCCGTCTTATCCATAAATTGAATGTGAGTGCGCAGTCAAATACACCTATATTATTTCACATGAATGGTGGAAATTGGGGGCAAGCCACCTCTGAAGATCCTGTTATTCTTGAAATGAGACAAAATGTTTCAAATTGCCAATGGGATCAGACGGGCTATTGTCATCCAATCAGATATAGTGCTGGTCCGAACGCAAGATATTGGAGTTTTTGGCCTGATTCCGATTGGGAGAAGTTTCGGGAAAGAAATATTAAACAAGCACTGGATGTTATATACGACTGGTGGTTGTTACATCCCGATTTACTTGTTGGATTTTCCACAGATTCCGAAATTCATCTTAATGATAAGGGATTTGAGGAGGAAAACAAAGCGAGAACTGGCACAGCATATCGTTCATATTTTGATTATAACAACGGAACTATTGAGCAATACCGACAATGGGCTCAATCAAATTGGACATTACAAACATTTAATTCCATGTGCGAAACTGCCTTTACTACTTGGGATGAAGTAGACGCACCGAGAGATGAGACCATTGTCGGAAATAAGAATAATGATTGGTGGGAAATATGGACCGATTTCCGTATATGGCATGTTAAAGAGGCAGGTAAACGCCAATGTAGATGGATTAACGAAAGTGGATTCCCGCGGGATATGATATGGCATCATCAAATCCTAACAACACCTGGTGAAGAAGATGATGCGAGATATATAAGAGCAGACGTGCTGGACACCGCAATTAATCAATACTGTAAGCTTGGTGTTACGAGATATAATTGGATATCTCCGAAAGTGTGGCATTCGCTTGGAACTTTTGCACTCGAGGAAACTCAAGATGAAATTCCCTCTTGGGGGATTTTTGAATGGAATTTGCCAAAACAACATCAATATTGGGCGTATGAAGAAATGTTGAAATGTATTTATCAATACGGTGGGCATGTAATTTGTCCGAATGAGTGGGCAAATTGTTCCTACAACGAAGTACTTTGGATTCCCGGCATAGCACCACCAGAAGATGACGAACCACCGATAGAATATAACGAAACAACGTGTTGTTGTTTAGAATGGAATGAAGAAGAATGTACTAATTGGATATTAAGACATGGGAACCCTCAGTTTCTTGCAGCGTTACGTGACTTTGTCCAAACAGGACAAGAATATTCTCGCGGCACATGCCCTTACTTTCATATAAAAAAATTAGACATCAGCTATTACGGAACGTTTGATACACAATTTAATTTTTTCAATACCGACGGTCTCTATATCATGGGGGGGCTGTTACTATTTACGATAATATACGTCCTTATATTAATAAATAGAACGCGGGTTGCCTTAAGATGCCATAACAGAAAACCAACATCGACTGAAAAAGAAGATAAGTGGCTAAACCAAGTATAAAAACAAAATAAGATAATAAATCCAATAAAATAATAAAATAATGAAATAAAATAATAAATCAATAGGTTTGGATAAGATGAAGAAAAAAATAGGTTGGATTGGTACTGGTGTCATGGGTTCATCCATGTGTAGCCATATCTTGAAAGAAGGGTATGAGATTTTTGTCTATAACAGAACAAAGTCAAAAGCACAAGAGTTACTGGATAATGGGGCAAATTGGTGCGATAATAGTAAGCAAGTTGCAGAAAATAGTGATATTATTTTTACAATTGTTGGTTTTCCGAAAGATGTTGAAAAGGTATATCTAGGGGAGAGTGGCGTCTTACAAGGCGTTACTTCGGGAAATATAATTGTCGATATGACAACATCAAATCCGTCTCTCGCAGAAAAGATATACAAAGAAGCTAAAAAGAAGAATGTATCGTCTCTGGATGCACCAGTATCGGGTGGAGATACAGGGGCAAAAAATGGGACTCTTGCGATTATGATTGGTGGTGACGAGGCTACCTATAATGAAGTGTTACCATTATTTGAATTGATGGGCAAAAACATAAAACTACTCGGCAATGCTGGTGCTGGTCAACACTGCAAGATGAGTAACCAAATCCATATCGCGACCACGATGATAGGTGTTGTTGAAAGTTTGTTATATGCATACAAGGCAGGACTCGATCTTGATGAAATGATCGATGTTATTGGTAAAGGTGCGGCTGCATCGTGGTCGATTAATAACCTTGGAAGACGTATAGTTAAGAAGAACTTTGATCCGGGGTTTTTTATAAAGCATTTTGTAAAAGATATGCGTATTGCACTTGAAGAAGCTAAACGTATGAACCTTTCTTTGCCCGGTCTAGCGCTAGCATATCAGTTTTATATAGCTGCGATGGGACAGGGCTTAGAGAATTTAGGAACTCAAGGATTATATAAAGTTCTTGCACAAATGAATGGTATTTCTGTTTAATAGAAAAAAAATTTAATTTTTTTATCGATTTTTTATAAGGATGTTCTTCCTTTATTTTATTTTTTAAGATTTAATTTACACTATTATCTAGAGTAGAAGTATTAAATAGAGTATTACACAAATTAGATTTAAATACAACATATATTTAGGTGTTTTAATGAAAAAAAGAAAGAATGAAGCCAAACTACTTATAATTATTTTAGTTATTATTTCGGTTTCCTCTATAATAATGCATGATTCTCCTCAGAATTCAATTTCAGTTTCAGATGATATTGATAAAGACGAAATAAAGGAACCAGTGGATCTAAATATTGAGGCGTCCGGAGATATTCAAGAATACGAGGTTCAAATATTAGACAATTATAACTTTGTAGATACTTCTGCATGGACAATTACAACAGATCATAATAATCCTCCAGAATGGAGTGCAGAAATAACGGGAGGGTTTCTTACGGGTGAAATAAAAGATGGTGTATATAATGATCGTTATTTAGAAATGACTGCCTATCAATGGGTAGATTGGGATACTTTTGTTGATCAAGATCTTTACGAAATTTACGATGCAGCTATCGAAACTTGGATTGGTGTTGATTATAATGGGATCTCAACTGGTTTTGATCATCCAAATTCCTATATTGCTGCTTGGACATATATTGATTATTACCAAGCATATGGTGATGAAAACCCTCAGACCAATTCAGCGGTTGATTCAGATTACATGAGTGCATTTGACCCGGAGTATTCTCCTGTTGAATATTCTGCATATTATTCGAATGCCACGGAGATTGACTATTCGACTGGTGGTACCGAAATTTATGATTACCTTCTTAATTCAGCATCATCATCGATCCGATTTGATATTAAGATCATGCATGTATCATGCGGTATTGGTACACCTTATGATCACTTTTGGTCATTAGTAGGTTCATGTCAATTAACACTATTTTATCGCGATTTAGATAATGATAACGATGGACTTACCAATGCAGAGGAAGATTTGTTAGGAACTGACATGAATGATGAAGATTCTGATGATGATGGATTACTAGATGGAGAAGAGGTAGAAACATATAATACAGACCCTCTTGATGATGATTCTGACAATGATTTACTTAATGATTATGAGGAAGTGAATTTAGGAATTGATAATGAAATAACCAATCCTAACGATCCCGATTCCGATGACGATTTACTTACGGATTATTGGGAATGGGGCAATTCGACGGATCCAAACGATCCCGATTCCGATAACGACTTACTCACTGATTATTGGGAATGGGGTAACTCAACTAATCCAAATGACCCAGATTGCGACGATGATTTATCATTAGATTATTGGGAAATTCAGAATGGAACCGACCCGTGGGATCCAGATTCGGACGATGATAATATGCCGGATGGATGGGAGATTTCAAATGAATTGGATCCATTGGATTATTTGGATAATGAGACTGATAACGACTTAGATCTTTTATTAAATATTTACGAATACGGAAACTCAACTAATCCAAACAATCCTGACTGCGACAATGATTTATCATTAGATTATTGGGAAATTCAGAATGGAACCGACCCGTGGGATCCAGATTCTGATAACGATTTACTCACTGATTATTGGGAATGGGGCAATTCGACGGATCCAAACGATCCCGATTCCGATGACGATTTACTTACGGATTATTGGGAATGGGGCAATTCGACGGATCCAAACGATCCCGATTCCGATAACGACTTACTCA
>WJKO01000858.1 GCA_014729055.1 Promethearchaeota archaeon
ATTAAAAAAAAAAGGTGAATACATTTGGGAATTGAATGGAATAAAATTGAAGAAAAACCAGATAAGTCTCATAAAGTCGAAGGACAATTTTTGCTTGATCAAAGGGCTAAAATTGCAGAACTCGAAACAAATCTGCATCAAGCAAGGGGAGATCTTGAACAAACAAAAAACAGTCTCGATGAAGCAAATAATAAGATAGCAGATCTTGAAAGTCAACTCGAGGAAACTAATAATCAGAGTGCAAGTTTGAATGAACAGCTCCAAACTATAAGTGGTGAATTAGAATCCTTAAAAGCAGAAAAAGCAACCCTTGAGGAAGAGAAAGGAAAACTCGAGGCTGAAGTAAACGACTTGAAACCAAAAGTAGCCGATCTTGAAGCTAAATTGGAAGAAGCTCAAAATGCACAAGGTGGATTGGACGAGGCTAACTCCAAAATAGCGGAACTTGAAGAACTTAAGGGAAAGCTAGATGCAGATTTAGCCGCTGCAAACGCAAAAGTATCCGAGCTTGAGGGACAAATCAATGCGAAAGAAGAAGAATTAACTTCTATCAAAGAAAAAGCAGCCAACTTAGATTCGCTTCAAGCTGAACTTGAAGCCGCAAAAAATGAAGTAGATAGATTAAAACCCTTAGAATCTACTGTCGTAGAAAAAGACAATACAATCGCTGAAAAAGACACACAATTAGCGGATTCTGCTGCAAAGATTGCAGATTTAGAAGCAAAAATAGAGGAACTAGAAGCAAAAGTCAAAGATCTAGCGCCACCAGTACCCGATGCTGCTGAGTTTGGAATGGATGAAAGAATTACATGTCCAATGTGCGGAAATGTTGATATCAAGCAAGTTGAAGATAAAAGCAAAGTATTATCGTATGTGGGTCATATCCCCGTCTATTCTAAGAAAAATGTATGCAAAAAATGCGGTTATGAATGGTAAAAATAGTTTAATTCACTATTTATTTCATATTTTTTTATTTTATCCTCCCAACAACTGAGTTTCTGAAACCAAAGTTTTTTTTAGGAATAAAAACAAAATTTCTTTTTAGAAGTAAATTTATAATTGAGTGAGAGATTTTGGGCGAAAAAAAGCGATTAACTACTCAAGATATACTAAAAGATAAAATTCCAATTACAGGCTCCAACGTTGTTGCGGATTATAAATCTCTAATATTGATCCCTTTGTTTACTCTTGCATTTCTGCTTACATTATCTGCCAATCTATGGTATTTCGATCGCTTAATATCAGAAAGAAATTGGTATGATATTATGATCTTACCTCTAAATTTATACGGTGAAGTTTGGTTATTTACTCTCGTATCTGCTGGACTTTCCGCCTTGTCGGTCATCATCTTAAAAAAGATTCACCCTATAAATATCGGAATCTTCGATTTAAATACGAAAGAGGGAAAAGAAGAATTTAAATATTACAAACTTCGATATTGGTGTTCTTATTATGCATTATGGGTAGGTAGAGCAACACCTTTGCCGTGGGCTGATATGTTAATCTTTAAAATGCTAGGATTGAATATGGGTAGTAATGTTTGCTTGTATGATTCTTGGATGGATGTTGAATTAGTAGATATCGGAGATTTTGTGATGACCTCATTGAATACGGCATTATTATCTCACGTTATTTATGACGATTATTTTATTCAATTACCAACCGTTTGTAGTAAAAATTCTATAACAGGCGGGCAATCATTGGTTGCACCCGGGACTTTTTTGGGTGAGGGTGGTATCTTAGGTGCCGCATGTAGTACATATATGGGTCAAAAACTAAAGGGAAATTTAATTCATGTAGGGGATCCAGTAAGAAGAACTTTCCCTATAAGAATTGGGGAAAAAGTCCCCGTACAAAAGAAAGCTGAAGTAAAAAAGGATAAAAAACGGAAAAGGAGGAAGAAAAAAGATGTCAGCACCGACTAGCTTGAAAATGAATCATCCATTATATATCGACTCTAAAATACGCCGTCGTTATCTTATTCCCCATATTTTGCATATATGGTTTTCGTTCATACCAGTAATATTCATTGAAGTGGGTTACGCAAAGCTATTTAATATATTACCTCCATGGTTACTCCTACTACTATTACCGCTTAATGTAATCTTTATCTTTTATGTATTAGTAATAACAGCGTTAATCATTATGAAGATACGTCTTTTATTCCAGTATCTTAGGCACAAACCAAGAGAAGGAATATTTCCAAGAGATCTAAATAATAAGGATTATAAATTCTACTCGATCAGAAATTATATACGTCTTTTTCCATCATATGTGATTTCAAGCGTGCCGTTTCCTTGGTTTCGAAGACATCTCTTTTTTAAAGCATTTGATATTAAGATCGGAAAAGATTGCACTAGTCAAGATATTTGGGTAACTCCCGAATTTGTGGATATTGGAGAAAACGTATACATTGGCTACGCGACAGCGGTATTAAGTAGTCTAATAGAGAGAGATAAACTCATTATCAAGAAAATAACGATTGAAGATAACGTAAAAATTGGCGTAAAGTCAACAATATTCCCTGGAGTTAAAATTGGCAAGAGCGCAATTATCGGTGGCGGGACATATGTTTTACCCCTTAAGAATATAAAGGAAAATTCCGTTTATTCGGGAGCTCCAGCAGAATATATAAAAAAAACCTCTGATATTAGTTTTTCTAAGGAAGATTTTGATAAAATCATTTCCGATGAAAAGAAAAAGTAGTAGTCAGTGAACATATTTTGTATTCTAGTCATATTTTTCAATCTTTTCGGGGATACAATATAATATCATATAAAAGAATACGAAAAACGTAAACAATAACATCCATTCCCAAAACTGGAAGCGTGTCATTAATTCTAACATTCCTGTTCCAGGATCCTCTTTCCAGCCCCAACCCTTTATAGCCCTAATAAGCTGAGAGATCCCCAGCCCCAAAGCAACAGAAAACATAATAAGATATGGCACAGTTACTTCTCGCCAGTAGTTCATTTCTTGCTTCCCTCCTAATCTGGGACTTTCATCTTTAGCGAATGCCAACCAATACATGAAAATTCCAACACCAAATGCTCCGAATGTGACTGTTGCCAGATTTGTATGTATTTTTGACATACTAAGATCACCAATCCAATCTCCATTGTTTGTATCGGTAAGAAAAGCAATAATAAACATTCCGATGGCACCAATAAGCAAGAAAAAAGTTGAAAACCGAGAAACCCAAGGAGCTATTTTACTTAGGCGCCTATACATATACTGAATAACCGTTAGGAATAAAATGCCCGAAAGTAGAATTGCAATTGTAAATCCCCACCAACCATATGGGTTCTCTATATAATCACCCAAACCGCTGATTGTGTCAATCCACCAATTGTATTTTCCGTCTTCATAAGGTGGTATCAATAAATAAGCGAGAAAAATGAAAGTAAAAACGAATATCGTCATCACTGGAACCCATTTCTTCAGTAGAAAGTCTTTTGAAATTCTGCCTGTTAAGATTTCTTTCAATGACGGCTGTTGCTGTTCTTGTTCATTGATTTTATTTCCTTCTTTTTTTTCTTCATTCATGATATTCCTCATTCCATAGTAGTGAAGAATTCTTTGAATCGATACGAAGTACATAAATTAATTTGGTTTAGCACTTATTTATTTTGTTTAAGTTATGATTTATCAAATAGATTATTTTTCTATAGGCGTTTGAAATCCAATTAGAAAAAATCAAAAATCCTAAAATTGAGTAAACAAACATGGAACAAAAAAATAAGGATGATAGGAATAGGAAAAATTTTGCTAAAATAACCGATTGGATGGAAAAATGGATTGTATTCTCTGTTGGGCTCATAATTCCATTTCATATCGTTATTCAAATAATATTACCTCTTATAGGACTTTCTAAAGGGTTCTTTTATGATTGGACTGTTTTGATTTGGATTATAGAAGCTTGTTTTTATATTTTGATTTATTTAATCGGTATTCTGAACATTAAAAATCGCTTTGGAACAGCCGCATTAATATTTGGTTACTTTTCAACGTCTGATGTTATATTTGACGCATTTACGTCGGGAGAGTTTTTTGCATTTCATCTCGCAGTTGTACTGATATACTTTCTGATGATAATTGGTGTTTTTGGATTGTTATTTGCCATGATCATGTTTTTAAACCAGAATCTCTGCGAATTAATACGCATAAAAACATATTTTGTGAGATTAAGAAAACAACTAATAAAATTTCCTAGAATTACTAAAATAATGTTTATTATTTTTATTAGCTCAGGAATCGTTTACGCAGTCTCCCAAACATCAGTTATGGAGAGAAAAATCAAAATTCAACCAAAAAACTATGACATCAAGTTTAGAGTCTGGGGAGAAACTAATCCCGAATATTACCAGAGTCACGCTCACGGCTTTGATATTTTAGACCAGTTTAACAAGCACAATGTGACAATACAGAATTATTATGTCTCTGTTAGGGATGAAAGTGGTAATTATGAATCTTTTTCTCCGAGTATATACGAACCAGATAAACAAAAAATTGTGAATAATTTAACTTGGTTCTACAACAATTATCCTAACATTAGATTCCAATATTATGCTTATGGTCTGGGCTACGGATCTTGTGGAAATTATGAAGGATCCATTTATAGTCCAGCAATGTTGAAACGATTTGTAGATATAATGCGGAGTGAGTCCCTTCCCAATGTTGTAGGAGTTTACACAGACTGGGAAGGACCGGGTGATGACGCTCTTGAAATTGCGAACTTCACAATGAATGGGTGGCATCAAGCATTGTGGACTGACGCTATGGCATATACTAAAATGTATTTTCCTGATTGGAAGTTCTCATGTTGTTTTCCAAAAGGTATGTTGGTCGAATATCTTGATGGGGATAACGATCTTGAATATTTCAAGCGATATAATATTTTTCATCCATATTGGGATGATTATGGTCCAATGATATATCGATCTTGTGATGTTGATGAGACTGATGAGGCTGATACTTCCTATAAGGTATTCTTTAGCGCAAATCTATTAATAAACGGTATGTTGAAAGGAGATCTATCGAGAGCAACAATGTGGTTGGGATGTACGGGTTGTGGTCCATATCGAAATAACACGATTGTTTATGAACATGGCGAACCGATTAACTTCGGTGAAAGCAAGGGTTTTGATGCTTTTTCCCGAGATATTTTAATTTTAAAACATTTCGAGTTGCCTTCAATGTCTATATTCCTAACAAGCTCAATATTCGAATCGAATTCTCGACCAACGGGATTCTTTGACCAATACGGCTTTACTGATGCATTAGATCGCTTAAATGAAACTGTAAATGGACCACAATCGAGGGATCCATTTTATATTTGGACAAAGGCTACTGATTGGAAGCCCGAAACAGATATAGCGGAAGACTTCTTATGCAATTACAATCGATATTTCTATATTCCCGTATTCTTTGGACATTTAGCTCTTGGATTTTTGCTGTCAAAATTACTGACAACTATTTTATAAGAGATACATCGCCATTTTTAGCTGCTTCTAATATTGGTCGTAGTATTTCATCAACTTGTTCTAAGGGAACAGGATTGGGCATTGCTTTCAACTTCATTGCGTTCTGTCCGGCATCTTGTATTGCTTTATCAATATATTCGTCCTTCCAACCAGGCATATCTGCTAACCTTGTTGGAAATCCCATACTTTCATACCATACTAGCATTTTTTTCGCAACATTTCTGCCAATATCTTCATCTTTTGCGGCTCCGAGCATATCTGCTATTGGTTCGAGTTTCTCTTGAACTTTTGGGTTTTTTCCATAATACACGATATAATATGGTAACATAATACCCGTTGAATTTCCGTGTGCAATCGTATCTGCCCAACTAAACGAGTTCATATGTGGTCCACCAGTTCCCTTGAATTGTTCTCCGCCTATGACTGTTCCACCCAATACAGACGCGACGGACATCATCCTTCGAGCATCTTCATTCTTAGGTTCTTCAACTGCAACCTTTAACCAACGGAAGACTAATTCAATAGACATCAATGCACGTGCATTTATATCATCATTGCCCTCATCTTGGACTGTATTCAAATAACCTTCCATTGAATGCGTAAGGGTATCAAGCCCTACAGTAACAGTCAAACTCTTCGGACAAGATATGGTTAATTTAGGATCTACTATTGCGTAGTGTGGATGCATACTCACATCTGAAATAAGTTTTTTTACACCAAGGTTCGACATAGTTACATTGCTATATCGAGTAATTTCGCTTGAAGTTCCCGACGTTGTTGGAATACAAATGCAAGGGGATATTCGATCAAGTTTCTCGGAAGCTTTCCCTACACCAAAGAATTTGGTGAGGTCATCTGCATCTAATGTTGTAAGGATTAAAGCGGCCTTTGCTGCGTCCATTGCGCTACCACCACCTAAGGCAATTGTTACATCGAATTCACCTTTATTATAGAACTCTGCAATGGAATCTATTGTTTCCTTTGATGGATTTGGTTCAACCCCCTCAAATATCTTATAATCTATATCCGACTCATCTAAGGAGGCAGTCAGCAGATCTAGAGAACCCGTTTTTTTCACCGATCCTTGTCCAATTACAATAAGCGCATTTCTACCATATTTACTGGCATACAAACCGGTGTCTTTAATTTTGTCATTTCCAAAAATAATCTCAGTTCTTGGCCAGTTTATGAATATTTCCATGGCCTCTTTATATATTTCTTGATCACGATCATTCATAAAATGAAATAATGTTTAGATTAACTTAATTTTTACTCTAGTTTAATTTTCAAATTTATCCCGATTTTTCGAGATAATTAAGATACTCATAATTAAAACCACAATTAAACCGATTAGAAAACCAACTTTAACTTCACGGAGAGTAAAAAATTCAAGATCTCTAAATATATAGAGAATTAAACAAACCGTTGCGAAAATAAGCCCTAAATTTACGAACCTTGGCGCCCAGTTTTTTAAATTATGTAATGCAGTAGCGGAAGCCCAACAAAAACCCGCAATCATTACTTCTATTGATGCACCGATAAACCATCTTTGTGTGTCTGCCCGTTCGAATGCAAGGATAAAAATAACATCACGAAACGCTATAATTATTAGTGGGATTGGCAGAATATACAATAAGAGGGTCACCAGTTTCAATCCTGGCGCTGTAATATCTTCGATATCTTCCCTATAAGTAATATTGCTCATAAAATAAGATGGATAAATCTACCTTAAAAATTCTTCTAACAATCGACAAGCTAATTTATAGAAGAAATAAGAAAAAAAAAGATTGTTTTAGTGTTAATATCCGTTTCTAAAGTCTCGCAATAAAGACTTTCTGGACTTTTTTGGATTTAATTTTCGATTACTCGTTTTTTTCGCATCAAGACCATTAAACCGACCACTGCAAGCATTGAAAATGCAATTAGTAGCCCGATATGAGGTCCAGGAATATCGCTACCTCCGGGGGAAGCGCAATATTCGTCAACGTCCAACGTATAATCTAAATTATCAATAAGTGCAACACCTTGTACAATTGCACTAACCGAAATAGAAATAGCTTCCTCTTTAGCTGCAATAGATGAAACTGTCAATTGATACAAGCCGTTTCCTAATTCGGTTGTCGAGTGAGGTGACCCATCAACAGTTACTGAAACTGAAGTTGCATCGACCGGATTACCATATAGGTCTGTCAATAGATAAGTCAAAGTTAATTGATCGTTTTCGGCATTATATACCTCAGAACTGACATCAATATCGACTATTGGCGGGATATAATAAATCGGAACGGTAAATACCGCAACGGGTAAAGTCCAATGGATATAATATATCCACCACCACCAGACCCAAACGGTCAACGTCCATTGTATTTGCCAGTGAAATATCCAGATATCCCAAATCCACTTGAATTCATAGACTATGATGTCCCAGTACCAAATCCAGATTGTCCACGACCACCAAACCCACACCGTGTAAACGTAATATTCATACCAGTAGAATTCAAGTTTGATGTTATAATAATCGTAGATGAATACGTAGATTAGACCGTCCCAAGTTAACCACCAGTAACGATAGAACAGAAATGTCACATAGTATCCCGTCGGTAATAACCAAATCCAATCAATGTATACATTTAATGGACTGGCCCACCACATCCAATAATACCATATAGTTGGGTGGAAAACACCCCAGAAAATTTCCATAGAATCTTCAGTTAAAACTAAAAGTAAGTCAAACCATTGTATTGTGGTTACACCATGGAATCTAGATACATTTACGCCAGGAGGAATATATGAGCTAAAGAAGACAACATCTTTCTCTTCACCTGATGCAAAATCCTCCGTACCGCTACCGCCAATTTCAAAGATTTGACCAGTTTCCAGAATGTCAATCTGATATAGTTCTGTTATCCAAAATACTACTGAAACAACACCTTCACCTATTATTATTTTAAGACCTTGTGCGAGTTCGACTTCCATGTCCGTAGTATTGAAGGTCAAGATACCATCGGCCATCTCAATCTTCGCTTCATATAGATCTGCTTCATGACTGATCTCATGGACATTGTTTGTTAAGTCAGTATTTATACTTGCCACCGCGATTGTATCATAGAATGAAAGCGTTGTCTCATTTAAAGGCTGGTTGTAGTTCCATCCAATCGTAGGATCTGGATCTGAACCGTTCTGTAATAAAAGCGATCCGTCATCACCAACGGTCGCCGATTGAGTAGGTGAGTCATTTTCGCTTATAGTATTAGTTATCGTACTTGCGGGACTAGTATCATCTCCGGGATCTGACCAACTAACCGCTGCGTCATCAGTTTCAACTTCTCTATTCGTCGGATCAATGCTTAGGTTATTTCCATTAACATCTAGACTTTCTGAATCGGCTAAGGATGATTCTGGGATTGTTGCACAGACAAACCATGCATTCGCAAAATATCCAATCACAAAAAGTGAAATTATTGCCGCGCTAATTAAAGCAATTTTTTTATTTTTCATAATTAATACCTCATTGTATTGAATTACGATTCTTTCTATTAAGAAAAAAGAATTAAGGCTAAATGAGAAAAACGAATTTTTAAATATTTTCTACATAGAATCCTAATTTCTCCGTTTTTCGCACAAACCAAAATAGAAAAAAATGAAAAATAAAATAGACAAATAAGGTCTTTTACTCGCCTTTCGCTGTATTTTGATTATTTTGCATGGCTTCTGGGCTTTTTTCTAACTCTGAAAGTTTACGATAATTAAGAAATCCATACACAATATAGTATATTATCACTCCAAATAAAACCATAACAATGATACAAATATAGGGAGCTGTATTATCGAGGATAGATGGTATCATTCCCAATGGAATAATGATTACACCCAAAATTGTTACAATAGGGAACACCATCTTGATAGATCCTTGCTTTTTCCGAATCTCTTTTCCATATACTAAGTAAGGTGTTACATTCAAATATGCTATCAAAACCATAAATATTGGCATGGCAAATCTCATAAAAGATGCAAATAAGACACCAGTCCCAGGAATCTGATACCAGTAATAGTCTATATAATGTAAGAATATTGCTAAGACCGCAGATAAAGGCGTTACTAAACCAGTATATCCCTCGTTATCATCAATATTAAACCAAGCTAATCGCAATATAGCGCCCACAATAAACGCAAAACATGTAAATAACGTAATCGAAATATGCATTACTGGCAATCCCGTTTGCCATGTATTACCGGAATATGCACATAAGATCATTATGGCCGGCGCTACACCAAAAACCATCGAATCACTCAAGGAATCTAATTCTCTGCCCAGGTCATTAATTTGTTTCATTTTACGCGCAACAAATCCATCCAAAAAATCCATGACAATTCCAAGCATAATAAATGCACCCGCACCCCGATATGCTTTATAGTAAACGGAAAACAGAATTGAAGTAAATCCACAAAGAGTTCCCAATAGCGTTACGCAATCTTTCAATTTAATTTCACTTAATACACCCATTTTTTAATCCAAATCCCCACTATTCTTGATACTTTGTAAATTTCTAATACATTCATAGCCAAATAGTTGATAATACTGAAAATTCATATTTAGCTATATGATTTTATCTTTGTACCTTTTCTAAAATAAAATCATGGGAAAAAAATAACCAAAATCATGTGATAAAAAAATGGAATTTCGAAAACTACAGATTGTCGGCGGAAAGACATATTCAGTTAATTTACCGATAGAATGGATCAAAAAACTTGAGTTAGAAAAGGGGGATACGTTAAAGATTGACGAACAAGATAGCGGTGATCTGATTATAGGTCCTCCTGTAAAAAAGACAGAAGAAAAGCCGAAAATTTATAGGATTGTCTCTTCACACTCTTTACGAC
>WJKO01000859.1 GCA_014729055.1 Promethearchaeota archaeon
CTCGATATAATAGAAAAATTTCTCTCGATATAATAGAAAAATTTCTCTCGATATAATAGAAAAATTTCTCTCGATATAATAGAAAAATAAAAAAGAAAAAATATAATTGCTTTCTATGCAACTAATCCTTTTGCTAAGAATTTTTCTATCTCATATCTCCAATATTTGATTTGCTCGTAGATCTGGGTAATATCAAGATTTTGGAAATAAGATATTTCAAGATTTCGGTCATTTTCTGAATGTGTTTTTTTTGTCATGATCATTTTTCCCTCAACATATTTCTTAATTCAATGTTTATAAAGAAAAAAAACGATACTCTTATATGGTTAATCCTTATAAGAAAGTCCGCAAATTGTGGATTTCCGCAATATTATGGATGATATTCGGGAGTGCACCACTTTTTCTATTCATGGGAAACTATTTAAATTCCGAATATAACGGTCAATATCCTTTATCTTTCTTTTCCAATCACAATGTCGAAACATCAGGTAATGTTATTCCGGACTACCCAGATGCCAAAGATGAATTGAAATTTGGCAATGGGGAAGATTTACCAAATAATGGCTATTTATCGGGAACAGACTACAATATATTTTGGTGGATCCATATCACAGATACTCAAAATGTTTGGGTTTCTGAGAGCAGAATCAACGATATGATCTTCTTTTTAGATAATGTCATTCCATTAGTGAAACCAACTTTTACGATCAACACAGGGGATCTGGTTGACTCCGATTATGCCGAATTTATATTAAGATCGGGGGGTCAGCGACAATGGGAATGGGAGCTGTATAATAGTACATTTGCAGAGCATAATATGAATTATACAAACTTTTTCGATATCGTAGGAAACCACGATATTTATCAAGATCCCGAGTTTGATTACTACATTAATTACTCTATAAGCGGGCAATATTTTAAAACAGACCAATTCTTAGTGAATCTCATATTTCCATGGGGTAAATACTCATTCTATCAATTATCCGTAACTGAAGATTATGGAATCGAATATCCTTTTGCTCTAGGAGGACATATGAGTAAAAGTGAGATGGCGTGGTTTGAAGGTAAATTGATGCAAAACGAAGACGCGAATCTTTCATTCGCGTTCGGGCATCAACCACCCCATCAAGTATTTTCTGCTTTATCTCCCAGCGGTAAAATGTTCATTCCACTTATGAAAAGATACCACGTCGATTATTTTGGTTGCGGACATGAACATATTAATACATATCAAAATATCGGAGGTATTGCCTCGGTTGAAACACAGCAATTTAAACGGGATTCGGGATGTTATAGAATCGTTAGTATTGATAATGATGGCATCGCAACCAGTTTTCAAACAGGACGAGAATTTCCGATAGGCATTATAACCAATCCCATAGATATCCATCATGCAATAGGTGATTACGATATGGAAAAACATGCAAACCCCAATAAGGTAAGAGCTCTTGCATGGGATCCTAGTGGAATAAATAAAGTCGAATGGCGTGCGGATAGTTCTGAATCATGGACACTCATGAATCCGGTCGAGGGACCATTATATGACGCAACTTTTGATACCAGTCTCATTGATGGTAAAGAGCATTCAATCGAAATTAAAATAACAAACAATGAAGCTGACACCAAAATCGAATCGATTGTTTATAAGAGCACTCCAAAATTCTTTTTTGGATGGAATGAAGGTATTCCATTTCTAATCGCATCGTTTATTGCGATTGTGTTTGTAATTCCTATAACTAAATTCATTTTGCGAAGAAAATATCCAGAAAGGCACGGTCATAAAGAAGGAAACGAAATTGACATGCATCAAGCCAAGCTGCTTTTTATCAAGTTCCTAATTTTACTCTGTGTGCCTTTAACATTCACATTTGTTTATAATAACAGCCTAACTGTCGTATTCTCGTTATTCTTAATTGCCAAGGTAGGATTTATTTATACCGATATTCCTTTACTTTTCTTTGCAGCAACGGCATTTGTGGGACTGTTGCCCGTCGCTTTAAATCTTGGGAAAAAACAAGAACACCTTGCAATTCCATGGCTTTTTCTTTCTCTAATTATTATTGGATTCTCGCTTGTTTTCTACATTGCGAAATATCCAACAATAAGTTGGATAAGTCCGGGATTTTACTTGAGCGGTGCCATGGATGTACTAATGATAATTCGGGCAATTAACATCAGAAGAGCAATAAAAAATCGATAATTCGATTTATCATAAATTTTATTTTATTTTATTTAATCCTAAATTTGATTCTCCATTTGGGCGTGATTCGCATAAACGCTATGTACTCATCATCGAATTGCTTGATGAGCTGTTTTTCTTCATAATCTACAAATCGATTATAAATAAGGAATATGGGAATTAACAAAGCAAATGAAATAAGAGACAACGTGCTGATACATAATCCAAAATATATGAGAAGAGATCCCAAATACGCTGGATGTCGTGTTCTTTTAAATATATTAGTTTTAATTAGATTCATTTCATTGTTTTCGCTTGCAAAAACCAGTCGTAATCCTTGATAGGCTGAATAGACGGCAATTATCCATATAGGCATGGCTATGATCAAGGTTGTAATGCCGCCGCCGGGTATATAAGTTATTAAAAAAGTTGAGCAGCTTATAATAAAAGATCCCAGAAACGATGTTCTCCCGCTAAATTCTCTCTATGTTTCTTCAAGTTATCTTTATTCGAGGTATTACTCATAATTAATCGTTAATTTATCGGTTTTAAAAGATTATCTATTCTTATCTAAAAAAATTATAGGTCGAATAGAAAATGCAAAATTTTTTATTTTTTATTGTATTCTAAAAAATAGAATATATAAGGAGAAAAAATTATGCCAGGGTCACATGGTGCGTTAACGAAAGCGGGAAAAGTAAGACAACAAACACCTAAAGTTCCACGAACAGGTGTAAACGCTCGAAAGAAAAAGATTCCCCGTGTAAGAAACAGAGAAAACTATATTAAACGAGTGGTCAAGAAAAGATACGCGGGACAACCCGATTCAAGAGGCGCTCAAAAACATAAAAGAAGAGTTCGCCGAAGATCAAGATAAAATATTTATACCAAAGAGTTTACATAGATCTGGCAACATTAGATCTAAATCCATTGAATGTGGCTAAGACCCACATTTATAAGCAGTTGCGTGTTTAAGTTCGTATTCTCCACGAATCATCTGTTCTTTCTTACCTATTTTGCTGAATCGATATTATAATTATAAAAATCTTTTTAAAATGTTCTATCTCAAATTTAATTGAGATTAAATGACAGAAGCCTTATCAGTTAATACATCTCAAATTATTAATAAAATCGCAGCAAAAATTCAAGCTAGACCATCTTATATAAAGAATGTATTAGATTTGCTTGAAGAGGGATCTACAGTTCACTTCATTGCCCGTTATCGAAAGGAAAAAACGGGGGCAATGAATGAAGATGAAATTAGAACCATTAAAGATGATTTTAAATCTTTAAATGAGATTGAAGAAAAACGGATTAATATCTTACAGACCATACGTGTGCAAGATACGTTCCAAGAACTTGAGATGAAAGAACAGAAGAAATACGAGCAGAAAATATTAAAAGCAAAAAATCTAACGGAACTCGAGGACCTATTCCGCCCTTATAAACCGAAACGAGAGACGAGAGCAACTAAAGCCTTGAAAAAAGGACTGGGTAAGCTTGCCAAAATTATTAAGGAAGAACGTCAAGGAACTGAAGAAGACAGGGAAGAAATAATTGCGAAATTTATAACACCCAAACCTGAAGAAAAAGAAGGTAAAAAAATTCGCACAGTAAAAGAACTAACTGGTATTATTCGAAAGATAAAAAAAGCTATCAAAGAAGA
>WJKO01000860.1 GCA_014729055.1 Promethearchaeota archaeon
AGTATGGATCGCCTGTACCAGATAACATGTACTTCGGAAAGAATAGATCAAACCAAAAATTATTTTTCCAATTATCCGTGAGGCTAACATCGTTGGGCAGTGTTTGAGTAAAGTTTGCGTAGAATTCTGCCTGTGAATTATTCCGTATCTTATAAGTTGTTGTCACTGACCAATCTTGATCTTCGATAATAAGCGTTATAGAGTAACTATAGGATGCCCAATTAGTCATTTCATCAAATCGGAAATACCATTCTTGAGTAGCATAATTATCATAGTTTTCTAATCCTGACGTCAATAATAGACTACCTTGTCCCTTACCATCTGGCGTTAAATCCCAAGCACCATAACCACTTCCATACTCCCAAACAATTTCAGCATCAATATAATTAACATCGGGTTCTACTATGAGGTCCGAAGTAACATTGGTAATGAGGAGATAATTATTGGTGAGACTCATAGCATAATCCGTAAGAAAATCGTCTTCAAAGCGAAAACCGACACTCACGCTAATACTATCCGCTCCACTCAAATAAAGGGGTCCTTCATCCCAGGATTTATAGAAGTGAGCCCCCCCAGTGTCGGAGCCGTGTCCAGTTCCCGCCCCTAACCAAGGCCATTGTGGCACGCTACTCGCAGGTCTACCCTTGACATCCGCTAGAGTTTCCAAGTTTTCATCAAAAATATATTCAGAACCAGTAGGTGTAGTAGGGTGGTTACTATTAGTCCATTCAACTTTTATGAATGGATAAGCAAATTGCAATGCGTTGACTGGAACATCTCCATATTGATAATATTCTCCGTCATTGATGTCATCCCCTACATACCAATCAAACTCTAATACAACAGGATCATTTGCGTTAATAATGCAATCATCAAAATCAATATTACTATGGTCATAATAGACATCTTTGTGCCCATTTCCCGAATCCCACGGTCTATCATCGTACACCGAAATTGCCAAATTATCAATATCAATTCCTGCGTACACTTTCGACTCAATTTCAACGGTATCATGGACATCATCTTTTTCCCACGGCCAGAAAGGTCGGCTTTTGTGATCAATTTCTATATGATCATAATTACAGTGTGCTTCTAGATGTAGTTTAGTCTCAAACCTGATTTTATACGGTGTTGTTGAAGTAGTTGGATCAATATAAGAGGCAAAATTAGGATTTCGACTTATTGCAGTGGTGGTACTGTGACCACCATAACCCCATCTGAGGGTTTCCGTTGTTCCCGACACGACAGAACCAAATGGATTAATTAATTTTCTTGTGACTTCAACCCAAGCGCGTTCCCAATGCTTAGAATCATATCTATTGCCCGTGTTAAACCAGTTGACTCCAGGAATATTAAATCGACCATTGGGATCCAGAGTATAGGAAACTATACAATTATGCGGTGGTGAACCATCATCGACCCAAGGGACGTCAAGATCCGTGGTGGTTGTCCATTCCATGGTATTATCAAACTTCAGTGTTGAATATAACCAAAGTTCTGCATAACAATCTTTACTGTCTCCCCCAGAACTACCATAGGACTGCAAATATCCCGTTATTGATATGTCATCGTATGGATGGCTATAACTTTGGCTCGCGTATGTACCATGACCGCTACTTCCACCATAACTTGGTGAAGTCGGATCAAAATAATCTAACGATTTATCTAGTCCAGAATGAGAAAAATATGCATCTTCCCAACCATCATTAGCACCACCACCAGGTCCCCCATCTCGGTAACCCAACGAGGCCATATTAGTTGCCCCTATACCGCAAGTACCTGCTAATCCCTCGCAAGCTCGGTCTTCTACATCCCCAAAGCCATTATCGAAATGATAATAACATCGAGATTCATGATTTGCCCACGTCTCGGTAGGACTATCATTAGAATCGTGATTTACAGTCCCAGTGTTAATATTTACGGAAGTTATATAGTCATTTTTTCCAACACGGAAGACAGCACTCTCTCGATTGTTAAAATAATTATTTGATAATGGAACGGATGTAATACTCGAGCCATATATTAAACTATTACTCCCATCTCCAGGATTTAATGAATACGATGTCACACCAGCGGTCCAATCTGATCCAGAAAAATCGCCATCAGATATAACATTACGAGACACCTTTAAATCTGTGACATCTGTCATCATACTCGTTACTTGCCAAGTTCCACTTGATGGAAGAGAAAAGGGAATGTCTGGCCCTCTTGTATATGTTCCTCCTCTACCTGTTTCTGTTGACCACGTATCCGAATCTGATTGTGAACCTGATTTAGTACCGTTAGTATAACCGTAGATACCTAAGTTCGATCCATCAGATCCTGAATATGATTGATCAAAACTTGAAGATGGGTTATCAGCCTTTTGATCATTGTTTTCATTATCTAACATGAGACCAGATAAAGATAAAGGACTCAATAAAAAGAAGGCCAATAGACCAGTTAAAATTAATATTCTATTCCTTTTTTCTAACATAATTAAATTCACTTATTTATTCTAATTTTTTTTTTTATTTGTGTAAAAAAATTTTCGTAAAATTCGATTATTATTTCTATAGTGCACTAATACAAGTTTCAAAGACATCATTATAAATAATTTTTGCAAGTTGATCAAGTATTTTTCTTAGTGAAAAATTAGAAGTAAAAAAAAACAGATAATTTGAAAAACAAAAAGATGATTAGAAAAAAAAAGATGTTAAAATCGTTATTAATCTTCTTCTAACGATTTTAGAAAATCTATTTGTGATTTTCGAGATAATTCTTTGAGCTCACCTAAGAAGAGCATCCTCTCATCCATTGACAATGATGTTATTTTCTCCAGTTCTGCTTGCAATTCTTCATCGGTTAATGGCGGTAACCCGTCCATTTCGTCATCTCGGGTAATTTCCTCCATCGAGTACTTTTCAGTAGTTTCCCATTCTATACCTACGTCTTCTAAGTAAGACACTACTAAATCAACGATGTATTGGTTTCTGTTTCTCATAACACCTACGGTTGGGAATTTATCATCCGAAATCTTATTAATAGACTCATCTATCATCCGTAACACAAATGGTATTCGAAGTCTGAGGGCTCTTCTAACTCCGTAAGTCACAACAATGGCAGCACCAGCACCGAAGACTGACAAAAGTACCCAGAAATACCAAGGAATATATATCCATGCTGGTTTTGCAAGTATCTGCCATTCGGTGAGTTTTGATGCAATATTTGGATCTTGTACGGTTACATTAGTTAAAATGGCAACATATCCTTGGATATCAATGGGATCATCGCCATCTTCATCATCAATTAATCCTAAAGGTACCACTACCTTCCAGACACCTCCAAATTCCTCCTCAGGCATGGGAACCCATTCAAAGTCCAACACTAATTCTAAATTATCCTCAAGATATTCCTCTTTATGTGCACCACTCCAATCCCAGATTGAAACATTCAAGACAAAATCATCACCTTCCGTGAGATAGAATACGTCATCATTGACTTCATATGATATTCTTACATATAGAGTAAAATTTTCGTAATATTCCAAGTCAACGACAATGGCAAAACCCCCATCTTTCCAACCGACTGCACTAAAGTCCGATTCTGTTCCCCAATATTCGAACCAATGTTCTACGTTTAATTCTACGGGATTTACGGTCAGATATACCGTGAATTCTTGCACCTCCCAATGCGGATTTCCGTCGTCGCCCAATTTTGTTATATTGAAATTAAACTCATAAGGTGTAGAATTAGCTATCAGATTCGATGTGAGTATCGTTATTGTATAATATCCCTCGCCGTCAACCGAAGTAGATTTATCAAATACCCAAGTCGCATTGATTCCAGCCCCAAATATATACATCGGTCCGTTTAAGTCAAGCATTAAGGTGTTATTGATTGCTGGATCTTCTACAGTATCATTTCTGTGGTTTTCTCCGTAATCCAAATCAAAATATTCAAATTTGAAGGTCGCATTTTCGGTCCATATAGCTTCAATTGAAAATGGATTTTTATTTAAAAATTCTGTTTTTCTCTCACGTATAGTATAATTAATTTCATAGGATACAGGGTCGAAATTTGGTTTCCAGACGTCGACAGAAATGTTGTTGTTTACTGCCTCGCTATTTGATATATTTGCCCTAAAGTAATAATAAAATTCGCTGTTATATTCCTCGGTATGACCTATGAGTTCGGTTTGCAAACCCCTCAAGTTAAGTTGCGCATCTCCGACACCTCCAAGGTCCGATGACAAGATCATGGAACCGCTCATGTATGTGAATTTAACAGCAAAGATCATATTCCAAGGAACCTCTTTTTCATTGTTGCCGTTAGGGTTGGTATAATAATCCCAGCTGATTAATTCGCCCGTTTGCCAGTTCGGCTGTTGCCCGGGCATGATATTGTCAATGATTGAAAGTAGCACTTTACCATCTTGAATTTGTGCGGAAGCGTTGAGAATATTTATCGTAACTTGTAGCGTGACATTGATATAATTCATTTTACGCAGCTCAATATCCACTTGCAATTCATCCTGTATAGGCATTCCGCGTGTATCGATAATAATTTCAAGATATTCGTAGGATGAGCCGCCCGAAGAGTCAAATTTTGTGCGTAAGAAAATATCTTCATTTCCGTATGCCGCACCGTCTTTATTAATCGCTTCGTCTGACGGAATATAAGGGTTATCATATGTACTATAAAGTGACGTAATATCGTTTACTTCAATTGGCAATGACCAATACGCGCTGTGCGACACGTCCGTGAGATTATATTCAATTGTCGGACAGCCCTCAATCCACTGGGTATATTCGGGCCATAAGTATTGCAGCGTAATTTCATCGTCCGTCCGGTTCGTTATCGCGGTATCCACCGCTTCTATCGTAATTGTGTGTTCGGTATAAGTGTTGTAATAATCGGTAATTCCCGTGGTTGTAAAGTTCACGAGATAATCTTGAGCATAATGGTTTGATCCATCAATATCTAGGTGGGAATTTATCACTACATAATAATAAACGCCGGATGAATTGATGTGTTTTGTCACATCGGTTTCATATTTAGTCACGCCATTCGCTTTATAGAAATCAAAAGAATCTGCAATAACATCCTCGCTGAAATCAACTGGCTCGGAATCGTTTGTAACATCGAGCAACTGGTAGGTGAGGTTAATATGGGCAAGCATTACATACTGCCCTTCTAAATATTCGGGTGTATACAAGCCGACATCTTTTCCGCCGACATATACAATAGCAAGGTCACGGGCGGTAATTTCAAGTTCTATTTTAAATTCTACTGCCGAATAATTGCCTTTGTTGATTTGGAATATGATTTCTTTATTTACTGGTGCGTCAAAAACCTGATGGTAGGTGTCAATAAGCGTGATATTGTACTTGCCGTTTTCTAACTCTTGGTATGTCCATGTTGTCCCGTATCCGTTCTCGAAATGCTCTGACCAATCGTCATCTATGCAACTAATTATCGCATCCTCGATTCCAACGTTAATACCGAAATCATCATTCATAGTATCATTGTAACGAATTACAAAGCTTGTCTTTATACCCGTAGGTGTACTTATAACGATAGGGTTAACCACACTATATTCGATTAACTCTGTTTCGTTATATACCTTCGTGAGTTGATCCGTTAGATTTAGTTTGATATCAATCTGATCACGTATAAAGCCCGTTTTCTCCGCCGTAATGGTCAACCATTTAACACCATTCTCTTCATCTGTTGTTGTATCTATTTCATTGAAATATAGCCACGGAGATACATAGGTTTCACCCCATGCATCAATATCTTTCCAAGGGGGGGTAGCAGTTTCATTTACGATAGTATGCCATAGATAGGTATCGTCATTATCAAATAAAATAGACGAATCATTCCAGCCGGTTAATTTTATCTTAGTTTCTCCCATCCACCCACTATAATCAACACCATACATCACTCCTGACTTATTTAATGGACCAACAGGTGGTGCAAATGTAGAGCCAGTACCTGTCTGTGTACAATTAAAACGAACCCTTAACCTAAACTTTTCCCCTGTTACATTGTACCAGTAATTCTGAATTACAAAATCATCATTTTCATGATTCCCTGTGGGATCTTGATTAAATTCGCCGTTTTCAAACGCAAATGCATTATCAGTTTTGTTATTGATTAATGATAGTCTTGTTTGATTACCCGTTCCTTCTCGATGAAGGGTTAATCCAAAAATTTCTTCATAATAATTTCTCTTTTCTGTATTTGGTTGCCCCGAACTGTCCGTTGGGTTATCCTCACAATAACTGAATTCAACATCATTAGGTTGCCAATCAGGGTCGGGGGAGTATGACTCCCTATCGGTGAGAACTTCAACTGTTACATTATAATATACATGAATATAAGGTTGGTAATACGTTAATGCTTCATTACCCTCAAATTCCGGCCAAGTAAAGTTTCCAAGGAAGAAATTGCCGACACCTTGCTCCATTGAACCGTTGACCATAGTATTCTCTTCATCACCGGTAAACCATGTATCCCAACCGATAAATCCTTCCGTGAGATAATCATAAAATGTTTCGGGATTTGTATGTGTCCTAAATCCTAATAGATTATATGATATGCGCATATGGTTACCGTAAAATGGTGTTCCTTGAGAAGTATCGTTTAAAAGATAATTAGCGGTTGTTGAGTTTTCCTTAACATTACATTTAAAGCTATAGAGATTACCCGCAAAATAGGTACTGCTGTCATAATGCGGACGACCGAATGACGTTGGATTATATTGAGAATCCTCCAATGCGGTATGTTCTGGTGTTTCAATTGTTAAAACAGTATCGACGATAATAGAAAAATTAGCGTGTAATTCTACCGAGATATATCCTGGTTTTGATACTATTAGTGTAAAATTATGGAATCCTTGCGTCATATTACCGGTATGTGTTTTGGTATTGGGATCAACATAACAGATATAACTACCGTTATTCAAATCAATCAGTTCAAGATCTTCCCATCCTTCCTCATATTTCATTAACTTTTTGTTTCCTTGAGCCGCTTCCATATAATATGTAGTCACATTGATTTTAGCTGTTGCACCCGTCAGAGCCGCATCATTTGTTTGGTCTCTATATGTTATTTTAATAGGAATAAGTTCATCTGAAACTAAGGTGTCATAATACGGAACATTGTCAGCTTTTAATGGCAATGGAATATTTACACCTCCATCAACATAAGCATCTCTTATCATGGAGAAATTATGAGCCATAAACCCTAAACGGAATATACCAGAACAATAATCTCCAGGAACAGATAATCCACAGCAATCTTCAGCTTGGTATGAAAATCCAACCCAATACCCCGAATCGGGGGGTATCACTGCAGATCCTATATAATAATCGTTAGTTACATTAAATTGTGTATCGCTTTTATTTACTATTGCACTTCTTGGATTCTGATTTGCTCCTGGAAGTAAGTCAGTACTACCAGAATCATACCATCCGACACTTAACGTGCCCATATCAGTTAAATCATTGTAATCATCAATAGGGTTGGCAAAAATTCCTTTAAACTTTACCCAATGACCTTCCCTAAATAAATCTTGATCTTCGTCGAATGTATCATCTTCATCCAATATAATCTCATCAACATAGTTTTTGGCTTCAAATGTGACATGCCACGTAAAATCATCAGAATATACCCAACTCGTAAAAAGATCATGGTGAAACCGTCCGAATTGATGATATTTCGCCAAGTCCGCGCCCATATATTCCGAATCATAATATTGATCGCCTAAGCCATATGCGTCGGTTTGATTTTCGCAGACCATTACTTGAGAATCGAGAGCGCCAAGTGCTTGTGTTAAATCTTCTTGTCCAGCAAATGTTGTTGAGTAATGAGATGTTTCATAAGCTTGCACCAGATCCCAATATGGTTCACCGTTTTCGATCATGGTATATCTCGGGAATATCACGTCAAACCAGAAATTGTCCTTATAATCGATGGTAAGCCCGGATTTCGGAACTGGCATATCTATATCAACGCTGTATTCAGCGTTCCCTCCATCAGCCGATACGGTATATGACGTAGTGTAATCCCAATAATCATATTCTAAAATAAGAGTAATCGACCATGTAAAGGTCATAGATTCACTTAATGACCGGAAATAGAACATTCTTCCGGGATAGTCACCGTATTTGTGATAATCATCAAGCGCGGACCAAGTGTCTAAGTAACCAGTTCCCGGTAAATTACTTTGAATATCTGCAACTTCATAATTCCCACTTGTCCCTGTTCCGTCTTGATCCCAAACCAATTCCATGTCAACTTCGTTAGCGTACGGCGCTGTTTTTAAGAGAAATGTTACGTTTGTAATGAATAAGCTAGAGTTAGCAGTATTCATATAATAATCTACGTTAAAATCTTCTTTAAATTCAAACCCTACTTCAAAATCGATAGTGTTAACGCCATCTAGCAGATTCGCCCCGCCCGTCCATTCACTTTCGAAATGATACCCCCCGTGATCATATTCATGTCCCGGTTCACATAACCAAGGATACTGGGCCATCCAAGTAATAACTGGTGTTCCCCTTATATCTTCAAAGGTTTTTCTTGAATCATAGAACGTATGAGTGCCCTCCGAGGGTAGCCCTTTATCGTATATAACACGGGCAAATGGTTCTGCAAAATCTAATCCTTCTGTGTCGGGATCTCCTTCGGGATAATTCGGACCAACAATTCCGTCCGGGATATACCAGTCAAATTCAAATTTCGGGTTGATATCTTCGCTGACCTCTCTGTTGCCAAAGTCAATTTGGTTATGAATATAATAAACTTGCTTTGGATCATTTGAACTGCTAAAATCTTCGTCCCATTGGGTGTCCTCTTTGATAGTAAGTTCAAAATCTTCAATATTTACTTCAATATAATTTTCAATTTCAAGTTCGACAGATACTTCGGAACTATCTCCTTCACCACCATATGGACCATTAACCGTACCTGTATTTCCGTGGTTTTCCATATCTATTTGCACATGGATTTTGAATTGCCAGTTATTTGGGTTCGTTGTGTAATATAATTCCTCGGTCAGATCCCAATCGACAGATTGGGGTGTTCCGTCCTTTATAACCGAAGGGTCGCTTTCATAGCTACCACCGAATCCGAACTTAATGGGACTTTGTGAAGTTTCTTTTACACCATATGGATTCCATAATTCAGGAGTGACGGTTATCAGTGCGCTACCATCGTGCCAAGCATCATTTTGGGTACATTGAGATTGTATCCATGCCCAATCATATTCAGAAAGTATACTATTCATCGAAACATCGAAGGATACAGAAACTTCGGGAAGAGATTGGTCTTGTTTCCATAAAATCTGTTTCGGAATATAAAAATCATAATCTGCATCATTTTCCCAGAACGCAGACACTCGGGCTTGACCTTTCCAATCACTTTCGCCGGGCATATAATAGCCAGCCGAGCAGAAAGAATTAAGAGCACCGGAAATCTTTACATCACCAGTTACTCCATTTCGTGTTACAGAGGGTGTCCAATCGATGTACGGCGCATAATTACCCCAAGGAGGTGTTGTAGGAGAAGCTGGACTTCCATCGTGGGTAAAATGGTTACATTCAGACCAGTGGGTTCCGGAGGTCTGGTATCCAAAGCATGTTGTTTCCATTTCCTGGAGATCTTTCATCTGGGGTGATAACCAGCCTACCCAGAAATTGTGTTCTTGACCATATTTTGCAATAGAGCCATGATCTTGAGTCCTATCGACAGTATTTGTATAAACGTCCTTGGTAAACCCCGTAGGTGCGCCATTTTGGAACGAATCGGAGATATAGTAATTGTTCGGACTTAAATCAAAAATCATACCACGCTTATAATAAAAATATTCATTCCCTTGCGTCGTATATGGGCCTAAAGAGCCAGTTATGAGCGAGTTATCATATCCACCGTATGGTGTTGTCATACTTAACTCATGCGCTTGTCTATTACCTTCCTCGGGTATTGTTGTAGTATCCCATACATTAGATTCCTGAAAATGTGGATCTTCTACCAAGTTTTCAATCGCATATAAGTCGGAGATATCAACGTCGATGTCCTTTACGTGCCACGGAGCTTGCGCTTCGTCAGGTAATGGGTAGGGAATATTATTAGATCTTGTATATTCATCACTTATGTCCCTACCAGGTGCTTCGCCGTACCAGTCATCGATATCGTATGATCCTTGTTTCGTTCCGTTAGTATATCCATATACTCCGACATTAGATCCATCACTACCGGTATAATCTTGATTGAAGCTAGAATCTGGAGTTTGGCTAAGATCATTAGGATCCTCTCCCGAATAATCTGACATGAGGACTTTGTTTTGTCCCAACTGGTTTAGCCCCATACCTACCATCAAGAATAAAATTAATCCATTAAGAATAAATAAACGCTTTCTTTTATCAAACATAATTTATCTCACTTAAACTATTGTTAACATCCTATTTATAAAATCATTATGTAAAAAGTTTCTAAATGTGTTTCTTTAGGATCTAGATTCTCAGAGAATAATATAAATAATTTTTGAAAAAAACTTAAAATTTAAGGTTATGTTTATGTGATCAAACTTGATCAACCTGAACCTTTACAGGTTATGATCATATAGGAAAAAAGAGTATTTAAATCTTACGGCAAATCTTTATACTCTGGTTGCCACTATAAGCC
>WJKO01000861.1 GCA_014729055.1 Promethearchaeota archaeon
ATTTATAATTGGAATCTTTATATCCTGGTTTATACGGTTGTTTAATAATTTTTGGTAAATCTGCATTAAAAACGAATGCTTCTGAATATTTTGAGGCAAAAACGATTTTTCTTAGTCTTGAATTATAATCTTCTAATGAACTCACTTCTATGATGGGCGTATGTTCTTTAAATAAGTTTTCCATGAGATGACCAAAGTGAGCTTGCACATATTCATTATCAGATATACAGAAGACTTTTTTACCCCTAATCATGGTTCTAATGCATTTATAAAGAATTTCATCTCCAAAGATCGAGCGGATAACCTCTAATGTCGTTTCATCACCTAAATATTTATCTTCATCGTCTTTTTCATTTTCAACGTCAATGCATAGTTCAAAATCTGGTTTTTCATAGCCTCGAATCTCACCATTATGGTCGATAAAAACTCTGAATGAATGTTCACAAACTAATCCCTTCGAAATAGATATCGTGGTTAAACCTTTTCCCGACCCCTTGACTTTATCTGTGTCAATATACATTTCTTTCGTTTTATTACAGATTGGGCAGACGAGTCTTATTAGTAGTTGTCCGTTGATTTCACGAGGCATATTAATACTAATTAATACTTATTTAAAATGAATCCGCACTTGATACATCATCAAGTATTTCTCCGTCTAATCTGTCTTTATTAAAATTTATTCCCATAATCTCTAATAAGGTGGGTAAAACGTCTACATTCCTACCATAATCAATGATTGCGCCTTTCTTTATGCCGGGACCTGCAAATGTCACTGGCACTTTACTCTCAACTTTATACAAACCATCATGGCTTTGTACTTTTAACATCATTTCTTCCAATCGATCATATTGATTGAAGAAATGATAGTTAAAATCGGAGGTAAGCACAAAATTAGGAGCATATTTACAATCAAAAAAGCCAAATAGTCGGTGGAAAACGTCAGGTAACCTATGTTGATATGTTAATTCCAACCATTTATGTTGACTATAAAATTTCTTATATTCAATATCTAATTCATTATAATCCAACGGATCTTGGCCCTCTACTATATTCCAACTATAATGAGTCTTATCGTTGATTATTTTCCTCGATACCACTCCAGATCCAACAGAACCGAATATCTTTATTATATAATTGCGGGGAATCCGCTTTTCTACGCGTTCTTTATCTGATATGAAATCTGTTCTAGTCAATAAAGCAGATTCCTCAGGGATGAGAACAAATTGTGTGTAGTCTTGCTTGGTTAAGTGGGCAATAATGTCTGTTTTCTCATCCTTTTCCGTGATTTCATCATTTTTTGGAATGAGGTTGCGAAATGTTGCTTCTCCATAAAATTTGATGTAATCAATAGACCCTTTTTGATCATTACTACCTATTTTATCAATATCTGAACAAAACCACCCATTATATAGTTCAGAATTGACACAAGTGAAAGCATTGATGTTTGAAAGATCCTTGATTTCTTTTTTCATTTTCTTTTGTGCTTCCTTATCTTCATCTCCTTGGATAAAATTCAATCCAAGTTCCACTTCTAAAAGCCGATTAACCATAACGAATTTGTCTCTATTAATCTTTCTGCCTGCATGGTCTGTATGAAAATTCCATACGATACTATCAAGCAACCCTAAATCTTTTAATCCTGCTGTTTTTCTTTTTTTATTTATTTGTACACCCTCAACTAAACCCTCTACAAAGAGGTCGACAATTTTTACCGCCTCTTTATATTCTGGAGAGTCGAAGCCATATCTGTGCCCGTTCTCATCCGTTAATAAAAAGACAATATAAATTGCCCTTGGCATGTGAGATTCTTGTATTCGTCTTAACAGAGACCCAATGTTTTTCCTAAACAAATCCTTCCACAATTCGGGTCTTGATATAGGCGAAACACGTCCGGGCTCGTCCTTTCTCTTCATTTTAATCAGAAGTGGAAGGTATGTGAAGATTAACGACTTTGTTGTAAACTCTTTATATTTAGCCCCGCGGTTCAACACGTGGTAGGAAGCGGAATCTGGTATATACTCAAATAATGTTTTACAATAATTATTGACGTATTCTACATTGAATTTTTTTATGCTAAATAATCCGATTGAGTCAGTCTTAATAAATTTCGGTTTGTCTTCCAATAAATTCCAATATGCACCCAATCCAAGATTATTTTTTCCACCAAATGAGCCCGTAAGAATTGACGTATGAGTATTTGCAGAGGTAGATGGAAATCCAGTAATTATATTTCGAGAAATTGTCGCGTTGCTATACGCTTTCGTTTCTGGTATTTTATCTCCCAAAATATACTTTGAAACGTGTGGGGCAATGCCCTCATCTATAAGTTGAAAAAACGCCTCAGGACTCACGTGATCTAATAAAAATGTAATTAGATGTTTCTTAGTATTGGGATTCTTGCTCATATATTTCTTTTATTTAGAAATGTTGATAAATTTATTTGCAGTTTCTATATCAAAAAAGATTAGATTTCTATTTTAAAAAAGATTTAAATATAGGAATTAGCTATAGCTAATTGATTGAAATGGAATTCCTTCCAAACCTGACACCGTCCCTTCTCGGGGGATGGATTTTTGTGGTACTCTATATAATTATACTTGCAGTTATCATGGGAGTCCAGAGAAAAGAGGTTATATCCCGTCTCTACGATACCTCAAATTTCAGTAAAAGGCAGAGATTAATCGCAACTTTTATCAAGCTTTTCATGGTATCTGACTTCATAATGGTAATATTTATACCGATAAACCCAACGAGCATCGAGTTTATTTTCGGCTTGGCTCTATATATTATCGGACTAAGCTTCTTCGCCGTTTCAATATATTATTATGCTAAGACACCGTCGGATACACCTGTGTCTCTCGGTATATACAAATATTCTAGGAATCCCCAGATACTCGGTCTTAATATATTATTCGTGGGACTCACGCTTATGGGCTCTTCAATGCTTCTGTTGATACTCTGCTTCGTGGGAACGATAGGATCCCACTTGCGTATCCATGCGGAGGAGGAGCAATGCCTTTTGCAGTATGGAGACAGCTACAGAGAGTATATGAAAAAAGTAGCGCGGTATTTTATCCTTTTCTAACCACTTTTTTTCTTTTTCCCGCGTCAAAAATTATTTGGAATGAATTCAACATTTATATCCTCTACATTTGGTGCTGTATGAAAGTACAATGTGAAGTCATTTTTCCCGAGCTCAATTTTCCCATATTTTTTCATTTCTAAATAATGAAGAATGACATATAATTGCATAAACGCAAAAAATCTAATGACTTCTACTTTAAAAGTCCATCCTGCCATTGCTTTCATAATTTTTGTGATATTAATACGAACATCATTTCTAATTAAGGGGATTAACATATCGCTGATTCCCTCAAATTCTCTAAACCATGTATTTATCCAGTTATATGCATCTTGTTTTTCGGTTTTTGGTTCATTATGGCCAATAAAAATCATATCTGGATTTAGATCACGTGCAATCTGCATCGATCGAATAACTGCGCTGAAATCTACAATAAATTCATTGAGTGCGTTGTTATCTCCCGTATGCAGGGCTTTAATCTCTGGAAAATAGAAGAATGAATGGCCTTCAGTATGCCCTCCCGTTAAATATACCTTCGCCTTGTATTTTCCTATAAGGAATTCATCTTGATCTTCATAGAATTTGATGTTTTCAGGTGTCTTTGTCTTCATAAATGGATCCAGAAGAAATTTGCCCACAAAAGGCATTAATTGAAATGATTTAATTGCCGAATGCTGAAAATGTGCCAGTAAATAATTCATATTCGATTGAATGATGCTGAATTTTGGTTTTGTTCTGTATTTATCTGGTTTTCCTGCATAAACAACAACATTGTTCTTATTTCTACGTGCATTTTGCTGAAACAATCTGTCACATTGAACGTGATCGAAATGATAATGAGTATGAAAAACATTACGGACATCCCAAGGTTCTAAACCATCTTTTCTCATTTGTTTTAGCAAGGTTCTAAAGATGCCAAATTTCTTAATTCCTGTATCTATTAAGTCAAATTCCCTCCCATTTCCCGTTAGAAATGCAAAAACCACACAATTCGCGTTAATGGGATGCCTAAAATAGTAGATATCATCAAGGATTTTCGGCATTGCTATTCTCCTTTACTTAATTCTTTGATTTATTTTGTATAGATTCCGTATTGATTGATTTATTCTTTATTGCAAGAAATTCATGAATGATTTTATGAGGATTTGAAATAACTTTATGCTTTTTCTCAAAAAACGAACAAATATTATGAATATCTCTTTTAAGTAATTGATCGGCGCTCACATGAGTCCATTCTGCCCATTGGGGCCAATCGATGATCAATATATTATCATCTGGATCCACAAGCACATTAAATTCGCCAAGATCACCATGAACTATATTTGCTTTTGCATATATTTCTTTATATTGTTTGATAATCTCATTGAAATGATCTTCAGGATTATTTAGAAATGGAAATTTATAGATTTCATCACCTTGAATAATATTCATTACAATGGTGTGTCGGTTATGCGCATAAGGTACGGGTACATTAACGTTAAGCTTCAACTTGTGAATCTTCTTTAATGCTTCATATTCTTGAGTAGCTGAAAGTCGGTTGATATACAACCAATTAATATGTCCTTTATCTTTTACATAACTTCTAAATTTCTTTACGTTTCTAAAACTGGTTCTTCCTATTCGGAAAAACTTTAATGCAACCTCGTTTTCATCAGGTGTTAAACATCTATATACGTCTGACTCTTTTCCTTTTCCGAGGGGGGGACCTATCGATGATATCACGTTTTTTTGATATAATGCGTGTAATGCTAAAATATCATAGCCTTCGGCGATTAATTTATAGGATGCATTATCTCCTTTTACAAATTCTTTATCTCTTTGTAAAAGACCCATCTTGTGCACTTTATCTAAATGATATTGAGTTTCTTCTTTTTTATATCGTGCAAAAAAAGCCACATGATTAGCGGGAACCATCTTAAACTTCCTCATTCCTTGTTCCACCCCCATTAAAATGCGGATGTCCTCTTTTGTTAGTTTAAGTAGTTTTTCCGCCGCTTTCATGGATTCCGCCGCTCTTATAAATACAAACTATTCTTGAATAACTTGGACTTTGATCATTTTATCATTTGGAGCTAAACTGTTAACAATATCCATACC
>WJKO01000862.1 GCA_014729055.1 Promethearchaeota archaeon
ACACCAGAAGAAATTAAATTAATTAACAAAGTGCATAAGATTGTGAGAAAAGGACGTAAATCTCCAAAAGATCGCATGGCAAGAAATACAAGTGAAGAAACTTATCTACTCTTTGCTCGAGAATGGAGGACCGTGGGACTAGATATGAAAGAGGCATTCGAGGAAAAACTGGAGAAAATTGATGTTAAAGATGAAGATCTTTACGATACAACACTAAAAACAGGAGAAAAAGAAAAAGACATGAGTAGTTATGAGGATGCTGGCGAGATAAGTGAGTCTGCTTTAGATGCAAAAATGGATGCATGGGAAAGCAAACTCATGCAAATTGCAAAGGATAAATATGGTGCTGTTCTTGATGAAGAAGAAGACGATGAGGACAACACCTAAAATCAACACAATCAACAAAAACACTATAAATTTTTTTAAATAGGAACTGAAACATTCGAGAAATACCATTGTCACTGTATGTATGTACAGAATAAGGTGGTTTTCTTGACTTCAATTCAAATAAAATAACATAATAAAGAATTAAGATAATTAAAAAATTTGATAAAATAAAAAGGAGGAATTAAAAAGGAAAATGAAGAAATTTAACAAAATATTAATGTTTATGATTGCTCTAGGGCTGGTTATGTTTGTTATTCCGAATTTTATGGATAAAGACGAAGGTCTAACTAATCCTAGGGAATTCAACATGGATGATCCTTCCGCCGCCGTGGCAACAATTACGGATTCAAACATAGCAAGTCTATGTAGCGGTGGTCCTGGAAATTCATGGAGTGATGCATGGATTTATACAGCAAATCCGGGCACCCCCTTATTGGAGGGTCAATCTGCTTTGTGGGTAAATGGTTTACAAAATAACTATCTCATAATAACAACAACTGTTGATGCTGGGACTAATTACGACAATAATGATGGTATTATGATTACTGGTAGTAAAAATGTCAGGGTACAAGGTAGTACGATTTATAATGCTCAACATGGTGTTTACATTCAAGGTAGCGGTAATTCATATATAGAAGTTATTGATAGTGAGATTTATGGCTGTCATCAATCCGGTATCCGGTGTGATAATAAGCCATACGCTCAAGGACCTAGTTATTGTATTTTCTCTGGTAATGACATTTATAATATTCCTTATGTCGGAATTTGGTTAGATGGAGATAATTGTAATGTTCATCATAACACAATTTGGAATATTGATGATGGTAGCGGTAGTGGTATTGGTATTTGGGTTCGAGACGATCCGAGTAATACAATAGCGGAACAAGGAGATCCGGATAATAATGCAATCTATTCGAATGAAATTACGACTTGTGTTTGTGGTATGATGTTAGGCGGTGCCAATACTGGACTCTCAGATGGCTCTAATAACGATTTTACATATAATACGATTACAGATTGTGATCGAGGAATGTGGATACAGAATTATGGAGCTGATAATCACGCCTCGCTAATTCAAGATAATGTAATATCGGATTGTACAGAATATGGTATGTATTTAGACAATGCCGATGATATGACTTTCAACAATAATACATTTGTAGAATGCGCTGATTATGCAATGTATCTAACTTCATCGTCAAGTAGTAATGTTATACAAGATAATAATTTTGTAAAAAATAACATGCCAGGCACACAAGCATATAACGGTGGTTCTTCCAACAACTGGAATGGCAATTATTGGGATGAGTGTCACAGTGCCAGTTCATATGATTTAGATGGTGCTGGAACGAATGGAGCTGATAACTCTCCTCTAAGCGTACCTTCTGATAATAATTTAGGAATACACTTTCTTGGCAGACCGATGATAACAAAACCTGAAGTGAGTGAGATTACATGGTCAACTTATACGATTTCATGGAATGGAGGATATGACTCAGAAGGGCAAACTGTAGATTATACATTGTATTATCGAATAGGAACTGGTTCATGGATTTCTATTTCAGGAGCAAGTGGTATTACACAACTCAATTTTAATTGGGATACAACTGGAAGAAACGATGGAAATACTTATGAACTTAGATGCGTCGCACATGTAGCCTTAGATAATTTATACAGTGAAGATACGTCAGATGGAGATTTTATTATTCAAAATGATTTTAATACTGACGCATCTATTACTAACCCAGGGGCAGGTACGTATTCCGATACCATTACCATTCAATGGAATGAAGCCCAATTGCTATATGGGGGTAGTGTAGAATATGATTTAGAATATAAATATGGGGCTGGTTCATACCAATATATTTCAGGCGCTCAAGATTTAACTGGAAGTAGTTTCGTTTGGGATGTCAAGGGTATTGTTCCATTCGGTTCGGGTTACCAGATACGTCTGACATATCGGGCCGTATATGCTGGAACAGAAGCAATTGAAAAAACAACTGTAAGTAGCACCTTTTCTTTAGAGAAATGGCAAAAGTTTGTTGTAACTGTGAGGGACTATGACCTTGATCTTGTTGTGGGTGCTGAAGTCTATATGAATGATGGCTCCACACCTTTTAGTGGTACCACGGATGGAAATGGCCAAGTAACTTTTTATGGTGGGTATGACAGCACTTGGAATGTATTAGTAACTTATAATATAGATAGTGTAGATTGGACCGTGCATGATGCGGATATTCCGACCAGTACTGATGATTATACGTATCAAGTTAATGTTCCTATTACATGTGATCTTACTAATCTCATCCTTAATGTAAATGATAGAAGCGGAAATGACTTGTCGGGTGTTGACGTATCCTTTGACAGACTTTCAGACGATCGTGACTTGACTACTGATGGGAGCGGTAATGTTCAATTGACCGAACTCTTATATGACAGTCTTTGGGAAGTTATTGTTTCTGATAATATTGATGGCACTGATTATGTGGGATACAGAAATCTTAATTACCATGTGATCAGTTCAGAATTCAAATATAGTGATTCAATTAACCTAGATCGCACAAATCTTGAGTTGCATTTCGTCGATAATCGTGGAGATCCGCTTGTAGGGGCTACGGTCTTTATTGAAACAGAAAGCGGAGCTTATGAAAGCCATTCGGATACAACAGATGGAAATGGTAATGTTACGTTCACTGAAGTACCTAATGATCGTTTGTGGCATATTAAAGTGACATTCAATGATGGATATAATGATTATATTATATATGATAACGACCCAGGACCGTATTGGAGTGGTGTAACGGATGATTTTGTAGTTTTTAAAGAATTCTCTCCAAATCAAGACAAATATCTTGAACTACAAATAAATGATTTGAGTGGTAATCCAGTACCGCAAGATTATGAAGTATATCTTGAAAACTTGGGTACTGAATATGCATATCCACTCGATCTTACTGATAGTAATGGCAATTGTTCTTATTCGGATATTACAAATGACTGGTATTGGGTTCAAGTGAATACAACGATTTTAGGCGTTGAATATATTGTATTAAATACTACATTTCAAGTGAATACTTATGATTTTGTTATATATCAAGAATTGGCGTGTTCAAAAACGAACCTGGTACTTCATATTAATGATCTAGATAACAGCCCCGCTGCGGGTGTGGGATCGGGTTCGAGTGTGTATATCGAAAATAAGAACTTCGCGGATGAAAATTATACTCTTACCACAGATGCTGATGGAAACGTGACATTTTCGCTTTTAGGAAAAACCAGCGATTGGTACATAATTGTTAATCGCCCGAAAGCGGGATATGGAATGCTATTAGTGCTTGATGATGAGTTTTCAATTTCCGCAACTGGAGGACAACATGCATATTATATAAATGATTATTGTGAATATACAAATGTAGAATATACGGTAACTGATACTCAAGGAGATGAAGTTATTGGAGCTACAATTAACTTTTGGAAGGGAACTGACGTTCGCTCTGAAGTAACGGATGTAAATGGACAAGTATTATTCACGGAAGTTGATTTAGGTACATGGAATTATAATGTAACCTTTGAGTTACTTGATGCTGAATTCTTATTGGCTGAAGACACCACGGTAGTTGATACGAGCTATCCGTTAGTTCGTTCATTAAATATTGAAAATGCACAGATGGCAAAACTTAGTTTAACCGTAGTGGATGATTCCGTTACAGATCCAGAATATTGGGCGCTTGTTAGTGCAAAGGTAACATTGTGGAATGCTTCAACTGAAATGGCTCCTTTAAATACATATACAACAGATGAAAACGGGCAAATATTTCTGAGTTTACCGACTCAAACCTTTAATTTCTCAATTGAATATAAAAGTGCAACTTGGGAACATCGTTTCTTAAAGGGTACGACTGTTCTTACACCAACACCGAGAAAAAATCAGACTCTCGATATGACTAATCCAAACCACATTGGAGCCATCTATATGAATGTATCTGTTGAGTTATCAAAAACAGTTTTAACGATCAATGGTCTGCAATTTGACGGTGGATCGGGTTGGGATCAAGTGGGGGCACAATTCAATGGGACAAACACAGAACCTTATGAATTTACGCTATTTTCAGATGATAATGCAACCATAACATTCCTATATTGGAATATATCGGCTGATCCATGGGAAAGAATAGATTATAATGCGCTATCTTGGGATGAATATGCCTTTGGTAATTGGAATATTTCTAATTCAAAAGGTGTTGTAATACAGAGCGCATCTGGTGAATCTGCAATAGATGACATGTTTATTGGTAATGGACAGTATCAATTGAAAATAAATACAAGTGGGTGGTTAGCCGGAGTTTACGTATTCGATTTTATACTGAAAACAGAGCAGTATTATGAAGATGATCTGGTGAGTGTTGAATTCACTGTGAAAAACCATACCGCAAGTCTGACACGAACTTTACCTTCTGGGCAAGTAAAAGGTCAGTGGAGCACGGATATTGATATTCAAGTCAATTATACAAGTATATATCCTGAAAGTAGTAATCTCACAGCAGCGACATTTTATTATGATATTATTGGAGCAACAACAGGTCACTCCGTGACTTATAGTGGTCAATATGGTTTGTATGAATTTAGCATTGATACATCTCTATTGGAGATTGGAACGTATGATGTTAAAGTATATGGAAATCAAACATTTGTTGAATATGAAGAACTAACCTTCCAGATTGAAGTTGAACCTCTGGCATCAGATCTATCTTTTGAAATTATTGCTAACCAAAGAGCTGGCTTCACGAATCTAAAGACTTCCATTGGAGAAAATATTACCTTTACAATTACTTGGACTGAGGATGGAGGTACACCGTTTAGTAACTATGGACTTGCAACTGTTACTGTGTTGATAGGTACAGTCGATTTTAGCAGTTTCCTCTATTGGAATGGTGATGAGACATATACTTTCACAGTAGAATCAACACAAGCAGGTATTGGTATGCATAATGTGTATATTGATGCAAGTTATCCTCATTATGTCGATCAATCTGATAGTCTCACGGCTACGGTTTTAGATAGTTGGAATACTGAGTTTACCGTAGCAGAACCATTGACTTATCATTTATGGGGTAATAATGTTTCATTTGTAACTGAATTCTCGTGCACAGAACATCCAAGATCGGGTAATATGTTAGCTGGCGCTACGATAAATGATCTTAATATTACCTACACTGATGGTGGTACAGACTATGTTGAAGTCTATTTTGATGCAACTGCTATGGCATTAAACAAATGGGGTTATATTGATCAAGGTAATGGTCAGTATTTGATTTGGTTTAAAACAGAATATATGACCGTCATCGAAGAAAAATTATTCTATGCAAAACCAACAATATCTTTAGCAAACTATGATGATGCTGAACTTGAAACATACTTTTACGTTAGAGGATTAGAAACTAATATGAACGGAACAACTGCATCAGAACCAGGAGAACTTCTAGAATTGATTGAAATTGGAAAAGATGAGACAGAAACTATTAATATAATGTTCTTTGTTGATGACTCAGCTTCTGAATTGGATGGTGATCCGTTGACAAATGCTGAATCAATGACGTTCGTAATTCGTAACAATACTGAGACAAATAAATCAATTTATACACCTGGTCAAGGATCTTTAATTAATATCGGTGGAGGATATTATAGTTTTGAATTAAATGATTCAGTGTTTACAGTTGGTAAATTCAAAATAACGGTGACGGGCACTTTAGGAAATCATACAGATGGTGTTTTTGAATTTCTATTAATCGTCAACTACGAACAAATTGATTTTGATATTAATATCCCAGATTATTATGCCGTAAGTGGATCATCTATGCGTGTCGCCTCAGGTCAGAACATAACCTTTTCATTTAACATTACAACAGCAACTGTTGATAGTCCTACTCTTATTGTATATACTTACAATGGAACAGGAGAACAAATAGATTTAACCTCTTATTTGTATTCGATTGGAGTAACAGCATGGAATTGTACGTTTGAAACCACCGACTTAGATCATTTCAATTTTGGTATTCATACAATAGTAATCAATATATCTCAAGATCTTTATACGGATAACGAGAAAACTATTGAGTGTGATCTCATTGAATATTGGGATACACAACTAGAATTAATAGATCCTTTAGATACGTATTCATGGAATGAAATCGGTTGGTTTATAATAAACTATACATCAAATGAAAACCCAAGATATGATTGGGTATTACCTGGTGCAACTATCTCACAATTGACAATAATGAATAAGAATAATCCGTCAGAATTTTTCATTTTACTTCCTGGTGATAGAGGAAATACATGGAACTGGACTGATCTAAGCACTGGTGATGCTCCTGGTTATCCGGGATCTGGACTGAATGGAAGCGGAGCATATCTTATTTGGTTTAATACTTCCGTTGTAAATGTTAGTGATCCAACAACATACTATATAATTCCAGAGATTAGTATCACACACTATGAGACAACGCAATTGAATATACCCACGGTTATTAGTCCTTTGGATACGATTTTGACCAAATGGGCAATCTATAATGATGGTGTGGAAGATATAGAACAGAATCCATTGTCCTTCTTATATCTCGAAAAAGGATGGTCCGCAGATATATATATAGAATGGAATGTATCCGATCCCGACAATACTTTATATGGTATGCCGTTTGATGGAGAGAACATTCCTTATGCAATATATTATAAATCTGATGATAGTCTCAATGAGTCTGGATTCTTATCACCCGTCGGTGGATTCCCGGGTCGATACACAATGAGCCTAGACACAAACTTGGAAGATGAGTTTTATGTCATTATCACTTGTGTAAAGGAGAATTATACTGAACAGATATTTCAATTTGGTTATAACATAGGTAATAAATATTGTAATTTCTCAGTAAACATACCTAGTAATTTGGAATATCAAGCAAATAGAACTATAAAGGTAGCACAAAGTGATAACGTGTCCTTTGTTGTCTGGTTTGATGGAATTGATGACCCCTTCTTAACGGATGTAACTTTAACAATCACAATTGATGGTATTAGTGTGGAATGGTATGCAATTCCTGGAAATCCATATGCATATAACGTAACATCTCCTGCCTCAAATTGGGAACCTGGTTTATATGAAGTCCAGATCATTGCAGATAAGGTGAAATATAGACCATGGGGAATGGGACCTGGTTCAGAAAAAACATATGATTTAGAAGTAATCATCATCGATGCATGGGATACGGGTATAACTATATTAGAATATCCGACTATCTATCCTTGGTCAAATACAGCTTCAATTACATTTGAATATAAAGTGACGGAAGACCCAAGGACTGGTTGGTTGTTGAATAATTCACAAATTGTAAACTTAACCGTTTATAATGATGAATTAGGACTGAATTACTTCTATGATATGGCGGATTACGGTGTTAACTGGGGTTATAGCAATTTAGGAGATGGTATATATGAATTATGGTTTGACACAAGCGATGTAACAGTGAGTGAAAATACATATTTCTTCATGCAACCATGTATAACTCAAACAGGATATAAAACGAATTATCCATTACCGCATCTGTGGATTGCACCCGTACAGACAAGTCTTGCCACTTATACAAATGCAACAGACGGATTGACAAATATAGTCGATTTGGGTAATTTAATAACGAAAGAACTTAATGAGGGATTATGGATTTATACAAACTACTCGGTGACAGATGAGTTAAGTATTTTCTCTGGTGATTATGTTAGCAGTGCAACACTTACATACATAATCTATGATGCAGATACTATGGCACCTATTTGGACTGGTGATTTAACAACGGATAACTCTGATATTGAGAATTATCAAGCATTCTTCTTAGAAGGTATAAGAATTGGATATTATTATGTAGAAATTAAGGCCGAAAGAACCAACTTTGGAATACAATTTAATAGTTTCTATTTCAACGTTACGAAGATTTCAATAGATTGGCAATATGGAGATAATGTTGATGCTGGTGTTGTAACAAGTCCAAGAAATTGGGATTTAGGATTTACTATACACTCTGATGTAGTAGGAGGTATATTAAACATAACAATTGACGGAACATTGTATCAGTTCTATGATAGCGGAGATGGGACTTATGTCGTAAACCTACCAAGTTCAGTATTCAAAGAATATGAGCAAAATGTAAATATCGAACTCGCGGGGGTTCTATATAAGACGAACCATACGGCAGCAATTATTGATATTACTTTAAGACTGGGCATGGATGCAGATCCATATCTTGGAATACCGTATCTATACTGGATGATAGTCACAGCCATTGTTGTTTCATTTATAGCGGCAATTGTAATCCGGAAAACGATTATATATGCA
>WJKO01000863.1 GCA_014729055.1 Promethearchaeota archaeon
CCGAGATCTTTTATTCAGATTGTATAAACAATTAAAAGAACCATTAGTATCGAAAACGATGAATTTTAGTCCTTTCTTAATTCCATTATTTGCTATTGCCAGTGACCAGATATCAATGAGATTTTTATTATCTCCTGCGATGGCTACTTTTGAATCAAAAAGTTGCGTTAATTCAAATCCCGTTTTAGACTCCGCCTTATGTGTTTGAGTATTATAGATACGGGCAAAGTCTATGGCGGCAAAATGATTCGTGGGTGTGTTGAATTCTACAGGTATATGTGTTTTAATTCCCTTCTTTACTTCGCCCGAAAGAATCGTCATATTCGATAAATTTTTACTTTGAATGGGAATCTGATATAATCCCGTTCCAAATTTAAATATTTTCGGTATTTTAATTGAATTTAAGGTATAAGTTCTCAATAACAATCTAAATGTATTGATATCGCTTAACTTGGCATTGATGAAAGATGTTTCTATTGCACTCTGTAAAGTTAAATATTGATATTTCAATTCTTGGATCAGTTGATTAAACGATACACTATCGATTCTATTTGTGAATCTAAAAGCAAAACATTCGAATAAATGTGTGGTTTTATATATTCCAAACCGCCAATTCATCCATTGTTCGGCTCTCTTTTCATCCAAATTCCAATGATCTGATGTTTTCAATTTCCCTAAATCCCCTTCTAAAACACCGAGTATTTCATGATTCAAATCCTCTCTATCTCTCAATAAGAGTTTATTTTCGACATTTAGTCCGTTGAATTGTTCGTTTAGAAAATCTGAAACATTATAAGGTTCATAAAAAATTGAATAGCTTATTGAGGATTTTCGTTGACCTGCAATATATGTTCGCAGGAATTTATCTCCATCACATTCAAAATACGCAGGAATACCAGATAAGATATAGTTCTTAAGGGCAAACAACATACCATATTTGTTGCAATAGCCAAACAAGATATTCGGTTTATCCACAAATCTAAAATACCGCATTTCTGCAAAGGGATTGAAAATGACGCGATCTCCCTCATTATTCTGAATCAAAGTTTTAAAGCTTACGTATTCAGAGAGTATGGGGGATAAAAGGATTAAAACTATGATAATATCTGCAAAGACTAATATTTTTAGCAGTAATGGTATAGATTGGAACAAAGCATAAATTAATACGTTTGCAGTCACCAAATAATACAAATAATATGCTATCTTTTTTAGCGAACTCTTAAAATCAGGTAAGATATTAAGAGCTGCTAATCTTTCATCTTTCTTTACCTCTTTTAAAGAATTACTAAGATTTTTTGTGTTGTAATAATTTATTGGAATAAAAAACTTATCTTGGATTAATGTATTAAGCTCCTTTCCCGCAATTTTTTGTATTTGATAATGAGTAAAATTCTGTTTGAATAGACTCTTAATTAGATAATCTTGTTCTACTATTTTTTCGCTTATTATTTTGATCTCTGGGTTAATATCATAACCATATTTGACGGAGTTATAAAAATAGAACATAATTCTAATTTCATAACTATCCTTTCCATGATTCTGTAAGTTTAAAGGTATTTTTTTTCTCTGTGTTGTTTTATAATTTTTGAAACTAACACCAGTCATTCTTTTAATTAAGGTTCCCACAATAGAGTCCTCTTTGGTTTTTTTCTCGAGTTTCTCATCCGTAGCGGGTTTATGTATGAATTTGTATGTAAAATCTATCTTATTTTGATATAATATTCTCAGAAATGCATCAAAATTGCTATGAATTGATGATGGCACAACTGTAACTTTATATGAAAATAAACCATATAAGTGACGGCTGTCTGAATCCTTAATTAATAAAATATCAGGATGTTTTGAATCGTAAAAAAAACAGAACTTATTACATGGATTAACCTCCATAATATTATGGTGTTTATTAGCAATAGCCCTTATTTCTGGATCGTAATAAAACATAAATGAATAGACAAGGGCGCCAATGACAAGGAAAGTCAAGGGAATAACAATATTTACGTTAAAAATTATCCCCCAAATAATCATCAATGCTGCTAATAAACTATATAACACGAAATGATAAATCCGGGTCGTATTATTAATATCACGTATCATGATACGATGATCCCAGATTTTCAATAGTTTGTCGTATTTTCTATTGGATTTATTATTATAATTGCTTTGGTAATTATAATCACTCGATCGAGCATTATACTCGTAATTCAAGTGTTTTAAGATAGACGAATTATTTTTCCGACTAAAATACGTTTTTTTATTATTTTTCGAATCATTTTGAAATCGCATTTACATCAATAAATAACTTCATTGATTGTTTTTAAACGAAAAAAAAAACTTTGAAAAAAATTGCTAGTGGTATTTCATATAAAATGACAAAATACCAGGACACAGAAATACTGAGGTCCAAATGAGGATTTCACTAAGTGCTTGAGGAATGTATATTAATTGCAATAAAATTATGCTCGCAATAACCATAAAAATTATTGAAACATAGGTTAAGAACATGTTTAAATGATATTTTTTTATATTTCTCTGGAATTTTGATGTTGCTAATTCGATGTTGAAATCTTCCAAGAACTTTTTAGAATGGGCAAGCTTCTTGCTTTCAATAACCGCTTCATTCAAATCCCCCGTATTATCCAGATTATCTGCAATTTTACCGTATGTATCATTTATTGAATCTTCCAAGTATTCAATTACAAATGGTTCTAACTCTTCAGGTATCTGTACGCTATCTTGGTTTTTTGAAAAAAACTTGCTCCTCAACGATGAATTCTGTTTTTTTTGTTTCATTAAACGAATAAACGGAGATAAGTATTGAATGTTTTTAGGTAACGATGTTATGTTAAATTCATTTTCTTTAGGTTTTTTGGTTTTCGCAGTGATTTTTGGTTTCTCTTTCTGTTCAGGTTTAAAATCCAGAACGGTTGGATTGAAAGTCTTCAACATATAGTATATTTTTAATAGCAATAACCAATCTCGCTTTTTTGTAATTAAAGAGGTGTTGTTTGTAAGTAAACGTCTTTCTACTATTGACAGCATTCTACTCTTTTTTTGGAACACTTCAACGATACCCGAAGTTTTTTCTTGAATGATAATACCTAAATGTTTAAGGATTACTGATGGTTTTTCGATTTGCCTAATCTCCTCATATAAAGCGGGATCTATGTTTTTTAAAAGAAACTGAGCTCGTTTAAGGATCAAAGAAATTAAATGCATCGAAATTTCTTTGTACAACCCGTTAGTGTAGAGGATTTCTATAAATTCATAGAGCGTAGTATTCTTTTTATGTTTAACTAACGTCTTATCGAATCTTTTTGGTATAATTTTTGGATTGTCGTAAAATAATATTGTATATTTTTCAATAAAATCATTATATGAGGGATTATAACGGAATTTCGCTAGATCTCTTTTGACTTGATGGGAATTTTTTATGTTAATGAATTCCAAAGCGGACTGCCAGCTTAAATAATTATTAGGATCAACCATGGATTGCTTAGAAGACCGATTTTTTCCACCTCTATAATATGGAGAATATAGAGATTGGTTATTTCCGTATTTCTTCACTTTCATATAGATAACCACGCCAATTGTTAGAAAAATAAAAAATAACAGCGGATTTACACTAAATGCTGTGCCGAAAAACAATATTAAGATAAAATAGAACGCATATTTTATGAATCCCATTATTTTCCCCCCTTAGTTTTGCTTTTAGATTTTAAGTTTTCTTGTACAGATAATAAGGTCAGTTGTTGCTTAATGAAATTATCTTCAATTAATTGACTATCTTCTTCAAATTTTAATGCAATTTCGGTTTTAGGATCCTCCGCATCATCATAATTACCATCGCTGCAGAAATTAGATAGGTTTGAAATGTATGAATATTTTGGCTCCATCATTTTTCTGATAAGAAATATAGAATAGAATGATAGTATTATTGAGATTAAATTAAGTAAAAATCCTATGTGTATAGTGTATGTTTGGGTATAAAAGCTTCCCTGAGCTGTCAGAAACGGAAAATAAAGCCCAGATATAAGAAATTGAATCATTAAATAAACCAAATTGATACAAGATAGAATTGGACCTATGAATAATATTCTATACAGATAATTATTTTGCTCCTCATTAAGAATTTTTGTGGTGACATTTTTCATACAGATAAAGAGAACTACCGTATTGTACATGATTAACCCAATAAATGAGATCATTATTGTATTCATACTTGGAAAACTCGGATTTCTCGAATATTCACTTAACGTATCTAGTGCTAACCAACCATCAAAAGGATATAGCGTTATAATTTGTCTATGATATGGACTTTGAAGAATATATTCATACCAAGGACTAAATAAACTAGCAGTACTTAATATTAAACTAATTATTGCGATTAATACACCAATATTGATGTTTTTCCATATTCTTGCAATTTCTTGTAGCTTCATCATTCAATAACATAGACAGTTCTTTTTAAACAAAAAAAAAGGAGAAATTATCAATGAATTTTAAGGCAACAAGATAGAAAAAACATTGTTAGAGAAACAATATCTATCTTTTTAATGAAAAATGTCTATCTATATATCATGGAGGATATAGAACATAACTCTGATCTTTTAGATTTGATAAAAAAAGCGACAAAATACTTCCGTGAACACTATCTTGAAGAAAGAAAGAGATATCTTAATGCAATCAACAGTCCAGATAACAAAAAAACCGATGATAGATTAGGATTAGTTCATATCTATTCTCATTTAGATGCTGATGGCTTGACTGCAGCGAGTATAATTGCAAAAGCGTTGAAGAGAGAGCAAGTCGGATATCAAATAAGTATTCTAAAACAACTCGAAAAACGTCATTTTCATGAAATCCAAGAAAACATTTTAGAGAACAAACATTTTCCAATATTTACGGATTTTGGAAGCGGACAATTGAACTTGTTTCAAGAATATGTCCCGAATGCCTCTTATATTATATTAGACCATCACCAAGTACTAAAAGACGAGGATGGACACGCATTTAATTGTAGCGGATTCCATGCTAATCCCGAATTTGTTGGTATAGATGGTTCCAAGGAGATAAGTGGAGCGGGTATGGCATATCTATTTGCTAAAGAATTAAATAATAAGAATATAGAACTTTCTTATATTCCAATTATTGGGGCTATTGGTGACATTCAGAATACAGGAAAGCAAAAATCATTTATGGGTGAAAATCAAGCGATTTTAAAAGATGCGGTTTCAGACAGTCTTATTTTAAAAGAAATAGCCCCCGCAATAGTCCGTTCAAAATCGTTGGCTTTTTCATTAGCCTACACACTTAATGTGGATATTAAGAAAATTAAAGGAGACATTAGAAAAGCCGCAAGATTCTTAAAAAGAATCAATATTAAGACTAAAACCGATCTAGGAGAATATAGAACGCTTGCTGATTTAAATATTGGAG
>WJKO01000864.1 GCA_014729055.1 Promethearchaeota archaeon
CAACTCAGCAGTTATTTCTTCTATTTCTTTGTCTTTATTCTCTGTCTGTTGTTCTAACTCATTAATCTTTGCTTGAAGTTCTTTTTTAGCATCGGCTATTGTTTTTTCTTCCCCTTCTTTATCACATTTGATTCTTTCTTTAAGATCGGCAATTTCTTTCTGAAATGCTGACGTCGATTTGATATTTAAAGCTCGTTGTTGATTGAGTTTTTCTTCGAGTTCTTCTATTTTTTTGTCTTTGCTTTTAACATTGGCGCCATCGTTCTTAAGAACATTCCCCTCAGATATTTTATTCTTTAAATCATCGTTTTCTTGTTGTAGTTGGCTTACTTTCTCTTTAAGTCTCTTTATTTCTTCGGTTTGCTTCTTAATTATTTCATTATCATCTAATTCTGCTTTCTTATGCTTTTGGTCATCTTCTTCAACCCAACCAAGCGCGGAGAGCGCTTCATTGATTGAGTCTTCCTTCTCATTATCGTTTTGAGGATCCATTTTATTCCTTCCTATATCTCTAAATTAGTCTCTATGATCAAATAGAAAATTATGGATATTTTTATTTGTGCTTTTCTAAATAAACTAAAAAAAACTAAAAAAACAATTTTAGAGTAATTTCTTCCAGTCAATGTTATCTTTTACTTGTTTTTTACACAGATCAACTTCGCTTTGCTGAATCTGGGAATGGATATTCTGTATATTGTGGGCTGTTGTATATGTATCCATTGCTACTAATATAATGGGGACACCTGCTTCTTTAGCTTTTGCTAAAGCAACAATATCTGGTTGTAAATTACCTGTAAGGACTATTAATGAAACACCAACTTCTATTGCTGTGATTATGATGTCGGCGCGATCTCCACCCGTGATAACCCCAAGATTTGTGCTTTTTCTCATATATCCTATTGCGTCCGAACATTGCATAGCTCCGATTATGAATTTCTCTACGATGTTATTTTTTACTACTTCAAAATCTTCTGTTAATAATTTTCCTTGTGTCGCTTCGAGTACCTCGCCTATAGTCGGAGATGATAGCAATCTCGATTTAGGTATCGTGCCCAGCAAATCGATCTCATACTTATTAAGGATGTTAATATACTTCTCTTTGATTTTAGTTTGCTGTAATTCACTAACATTCGAAAAAATTACTCCAATTAATGGTAGTCCTTCTCTCTTTATTTTTTCTGCTGCAATAAGAGTTCGATCCAAGTCTCCATCATTTTCACATTTTGATGTCAAAATGATTTCGGAATTCAACATTTTTGATAATGCTAAATCGCAAAGTCTAATAGAATACATTTGCTGATAAAAATGATTGCCCTCAACTAATAATATATCTGTTTTTTTTATCATATCATCAAAAGCACTTTGAATCAGATCTTTTATACCATCGACTTTCTCAAGAGCGACTTCGTCTAAAAATGAGTTAGGAGAAATAAAGACAGGACATATCTCGTCTCTGCTATACTTTCTTTCAAGCATTCTATGTATGACATTTACATCTTTATCTGCTTTTGTAACCCGAACATTACTAAAAGGATCACCCACAGGTTTGAAATAACCTGGTTTGTGTCCATCTTCTTTTAAATTTAAGTAAAGACCTATAATAAGGGCTGTCTTCCCCGATCCATGAGCCGTACTCATGATATATATGCTTTTCTTTTCATTTGACATAATCAATTTCCTCTAGCATCTTATTGATTTTTTGTTTTATTTTCTTTAAATTTTTTTTTTGAAATACGGTTTTAATTTTAGGAATTTTTTCCAATTTGTATTAAATTTATTTTTAAAATTGATTTTTTCGAGCTTTAATGAATGGTTATTTTGATATCTACAGCACTATATGCATCGTGTTCTTCATTTTCTTCAAATACCAATAATGGATTAATATCTAATTCAACTATTTCTGAAAAATCATGTACTAGTTGAGACAACCTAACTAAGACATCTATGACTGCTTCAATATCTGAACGCGGTTCTCCCCGTACACCTTGCAATATATTTGAAATTTTCGTCTGGAATAATTGTTCTTTTGCGTCTTCCTTCGTGTATTTATATGCTATATCAAATGCAACATCTTTGAGAAAGTTCGTGTAAATACCACCTGTTCCAACCATTAACAAAGGTCCCCATTGGGGATCTCGATTCATTCCGATGATTAATTCATTTTTCTTCGAATATTTATCGGTCTGTATCATTTCTTGTAATTCCACACCAAGAATCCTTGCATCGACTGGACCATACTTTTGTGCATTATTAATAATCCTCATAAAATGCTCTTTAGCTTCCTCTGCATTTTTTATATTAAGCATGACACCCCCTATATCGCTTTTATGAATGATATCAGGTGATACAATCTTCATAACAATTGGAAAACCGATTGTTTTTGATAACCTTTCAGCTTCAGCGGGGCTTTTAGCAAGCATAGTTCGAGGGTTTTTAATTCCGTAAATACGAAAAATCTCCGAGGACTCAGAAGACATAAGAACATTTCTACCATCATCTTTAACATTTCCTATTATTTCAGCAATTCTATTGGTTGTTGTCCTAAACTTTGGTGTCTTCTTTTTATTAATGTCTGGAATCTTCTGCATCTCAGAATATAATGTCATATATTTCATACTTTTTATAGCAGGTTCTGGAAATTCATAGCATGGTATTTTGGAATTTTGTAGGATTTGTAAGGGTTCTTGCATAGAAATTCCCCCCATAAACACTGCTACTAATAATTTATCTGGAAAATCATCTTGTATGTTTATCAATATTTCTGCAACTTTTGCTGGCTTTGTTTGTGCTTGGGGCGTAACCAAGATAAGCGCACCAGCGCAAACATTATTTGGTTCTTCTAATACTATTCTTAAAGCAGTATCATATCTTTCTGGTGGAGCATCCCCGATGATATCAATCGGATTATAAACCGCTGCTTCTTCAGGGAGTTTCTCGTGCAATAAGTCTGTTGTTTTTTTTGAAAATTTACTGAGACCCAAATTGAATGTTTCAAATGCATCTGTTGTTACAATACCCGGACCGCCTGCATTTGTAACTATTGCAAAATGGTCTCCTTGAGGGATTTTTGCCTTATTGAAAACGCCAGCTAAGTCAAATAAATCAGGAATCGTTTCTGCTCGTATAACTCCGCATTTCTCAAACGCAATATCAAAAGCTATATCATTACCCGCCAATGCACCAGTATGGCTGGAAGCTGCCCTTGAGCCTGCTTCAGATATACCAGACTTAATAATTATAACGGGCTTCTTCTTCGTTGCTTTCGGAACTACTTTTAGAAACTTTTTCCCGTCATTCACTGATTCAATATATAATAAAATGATATTCGTATCAGGATCGTCTGCGAAATCTTCAATAAAGTCAACCTCATCGAGGTCAGCTTTATTACCTAAAGATACGAAATTCGAAAATCCGACATTCCGGTCCGCAGCCCAATCTAATATAGCAGTCATCATCGCACCAGATTGAGAAATCATGGCAATACTTCCCTTTTTGGGTTCAGTATTCGCAAAAGTAACATTGATATAGTGCGATAAGACACCCAAACAGTTGGGACCGACGATTTTCATATCGCTTTCTTGGGCAATTTCGACAATTTTTCTTTCATATTCTGTTCCTTTACCCCCTATTTCTTTAAATCCAGCACTTATTATTACTAATCCTTTGATTCCTTTTTCTGCACATTCTTTGGCAACATCTACAA
>WJKO01000079.1 GCA_014729055.1 Promethearchaeota archaeon
CTTATATATGATGCTATTGCCTATCAAAATGCGTACGCGTTCCATCCTATATTTCTTCATTGGTTTTTATATATTCTTTGGAATTCTTGACCTTCTTTTCTTTATATTTGGGGAAAATGCATTCGAGGGCTTTCCGGGATTTATTATAGATTTTGCCAGTATTTTCGGTGCTTTAGGCGGTTACCTTAAAATTAAATCTATGCGGAGTTTCCAACAAGGTCCTAGCATTTTTTAAAAAAAACATTATCAATAATTTTCGTCGTTGCTCTTCTATCAGGTGTCAGAATCCCATTAAATTCTCTATATATTAAGTTATAAATATTTGAATAGGTTTTACGTTTAGACTTCTGGTTATAGAGACTTTTATATTCCTCGCTATTTTCTAATCGTTCAAGATAACTTTTTATTCTTGCTGAAAGTGGTTTATTCGTTAAATCCGGTTTATATTTTTTCGCAAACCACCATTCATTTTTTTTTGTCACCATATATCTTTCAGAATTGACTAGATCTTCCATTATTTTATCTATAATTTTAGCATTTTTCAACGGGAAATAATTTTCTTCAACCAAGAATTCATCTATAAAATTAAAAAGCAAAATAGCTGGTGTGGATTCAGCCCTTGATAATAAGACATGTTCAATATATTCGTTTAATTTTCTTTTTAAAATAAGCGGTTTGACTTTTTTAGATTTTAGATTTTCCCGTCCTTGGAGAAACTTTGGATCCTTTTTAAATTTTATAAAATAGTCACCTACTGGTGATTTATTATAGTGTAGATATGATTTAAGTGAATTTCGCGGAGGCATCTGAAAAATAAGATTTTCTATTTTAAAACCCGCCCTGGTTACACTGGATATTAGAATATTCCTAATGTTGAGATCTGTATTGTGGAACGTGACTGTCATATAGTGACCGCTCTTTAGAACACGATAACACTCTTTAAAAACAGCATAGAGTTTGCTAGAGTACTCTTTTTCCTCTTTATTCTGGTTCTTATTAATGATAATTTCATTCTTATAACCAACCCTATTCCCTAACCAACTATTCCATAAGGATGTTAATTCAAGATATTGCACTGAATCTCCATAAGGTGGGTCTGTGAATATATAATCTACTGTTTCATCATCTAAAGTAATTTGCTCTGAAGATTGATTCAACAATAATACATTTCTTCTATTATTCTGATTAAAACCCTTAATAGATTCAGCAACCTCTACTTTCTCGATTCTTTTCTGTTTTAATCTTATTTTATAATCATTCTTAGATCTTTTTGTTTTTCTAAAACGGGTTTTATATCCTCGCCATGGATTTACCTCGAAAAAAACATCTGGATTCCAAAGAAAATGGTGAGTCCATGACCCAACCTCTCTCTTCTTTAATTTTTTCTTTTTCCGCTTTGAAATAACCCAAACCATTTTGCTAGATTGTCCTAAATTAGCGGTGAATGTGATCATTAGTAGATCTTTAGCTTTTTCAAAATCGATCTCTTTAATATCTCTTTTTAATCCAGATTCAAATGTGAATTCTTTATATTCTCTATAGTTTAAGTCTTGAATTTCTTTTTTAATAAGTCCTAGAACGAGCAAATTACGTTTAGTAAATAATTGTTCGAGCTTAGGTGCATTCCTTAAATGATGTCTCAATTGTCTGTAGTACTTTCCGTTTTTATATTTGAATTGGAAGGTTGGAATATCTATTCCAAGTGTTTGCTGGAATTCTTGATAGTTGTCATTAATATTTTCTACTCGCTTTATCTCGGATTTATAGAAATCAGAAAACTCCTTTTTATCAATTTGGGCATTTCTAAGCTTACAATTGGGGCATTTTATTCTAATTTCATCAAGAACTTCGTTTGGAGGTTCTTCGCTATCTTTTTGAGTATTTTTCCAAATACTTTGAGTTATAATAGCGGGATTATCACAATATGGACAATTAGTTTTATAAAAGGGGGCAATTTTTGACACCACTCGATCACTGAGTGCACTAAAGAGTAGATTTAGTAGGTTTAAATTAACTTGGGCAATAGTATTCTTAGTAAGAAAGATTGCGAATGGATTAAAATCAATCCCAACGACCTTTCGTTTTAAAAGAAGACTCTCTGCAATAGTAACACCAGATCCGCAGAATGGATCCAGAACCACGTCATTTTCGCTGGTGTATTTTCTTATATATTCAGAAACCACATTATACGGCTTGCGAGCCCAGAATTTATGCATTAGATACATAGATCTATGGGTTTTTGGTAATATAATATGATCTTTACTTAGATTTAATTCCATATAATTCTCTCGAGTGCTAACTAAACATCAAACAATTCTAATATTTTCTCTACATTTTCCCCAGTCTTCACACTTATGGGGATAACGTTAATGTTTGGATTAATGCTCTTTGCGTCTTTGATCATTCGGTCTAAGTCCGCATCCATAGCATCTACAAGATCAATTTTATTTATGATCAGCGTTTCACTCATCTTCACTAATAAGGGATGCTTTATGACAACGTGGTCTCCCTCACTTACGCTCATAATAACAATACGTTTATCTACACCTAAAATGAAATCAGAGGGGCAAATTAGATTGCCAACGTTTTCAATTATAAGTAACTCAATATCAGGTAATGGAAGTGAATTAATAACTTTATCGATATGATAAGCATTTAATGCGCATTCTCTGCCCGTGTTAATTTGAATCGTTTTAGCACCGTGTGCTTCAATTCGATCTGCATCTATTCTTGTCGTAATATCTCCACATATAACATATATTTTTTTATCAGTATGAAATTTCTCGGCAATCATACTTATTATTGATGTTTTACCCGAACCTATGGAACCCACGACATCTATAGATTTTATATTATGTTTTTTTAGCTTTTTATGGTTTCGTTCCGCAAGCTCTTCATTGTCTCTCGTTAAGTCTTCATTCATTTCGATAATACGGGGTATTTCCCTTTCTTCTGGCATACAATCACATTCTTTTTTAGCTATTTATAAAGTTCTAAACAAAACAATTAAGTTTTTTGATTATGAAGATTAAAAAATCTTTCCTTAGAATACAAAAATTCATTAGATAAAAGCAATAATTCTCTATTAAATAATTAAAACTAAGTGATGATATAAATGTCTATGAATGTAAAGATTACAATCAGTTTTAACAAAGAAATAAATTCAATGTTAAACCAAATTGTGCAAGTTGATTTAAAAACACCTGGTGAATATTATAAAGGTGAATTATCTGGTTATAATTTGAAAGATGGCGCTTTATCACTTATTAATGCTTCTAATGAAGATAATGAGCGTTTTACAAAAGTTATTCTCCACGGAGATAGTTGGAGTAGAATATATGTCACAGCTCCCGCGTTTCCAATGAAAGAATTAGCTGAAAAAATAGCTGAGATATTTCCTAGCGGTCAAGTCAAATACGATCCCGAATCGAATACTATAAATATTCTAAATGGTAGTATAATCGTGAATGAAGGCGGTGTAGAAGGAGCGGGACTCACTGCAAAA
>WJKO01000865.1 GCA_014729055.1 Promethearchaeota archaeon
GTATTAGACTAATATCTTTGGCGTTTTATGCTTTTTTTTGGATATTTACATTAAGATTATATCTAAAATCGAAAAAAAGCGGAATTAAAGTGAAAAAGAACTATTTCTTAAGCTATTCGTTTTTCTTCTTGTTTATCTTTCTTAATGCACTTCAAACAGAATTGGTTTTACAAGAATGGGTTTCTTATCCTGCAATAATACAAGGTCCTGAAAATTATCTCGTCGATTTAGTTATAATCAAATTCTATACAGCAAATTCGGACATATTCCTATACGGACTACTGGAATTGTCGCTAGTTCCAATGATGTTTGCAATTGAAAAATATGTTGTACAAAAAAAGCCAATATTAACAATAATAGGTTCAGCTGCCATCGTTTTGCTTATAATAAATCTTATCATAAATTATGCAATCAGCCAGACGGTTATGGTGCCATTTCTCTTAGATTTTTGTATAGTCTATACCTTCTTAGCGATAATAATTCTGGTTCTAGGAATCTTATATTTGTATATCAAACTCATTATACAAACATCTGGAGATTTAAAAACACAAGCGATATTGATTGTAGCAGGATTCATTTTTCAAGTTGTCGGATTATATCTCTCCAATCAATATAATGTTGTGGGTCATTTGCTTGCATTTGGTGGTATTATAATTTTGTTCTTTGGTGTAATTAAAATGAAATAAATAGAGCGTTGAAAGAGCAAAAGAAACAGAGAAAAAATAAGAAAGTGTTAAAATATCATGTTTCCATTCGGAGATTATCTTCAAGTCTTGAAACTTTATTCCGTAATTGCCTTTGTACTTTGGATTCCTCCGTTAATCCCAAAATGGAACAAACTTGTTGTCAGACTTAATACCAAAAAGATAGAAAACAAAAAGAAACTTGTAAAGATTTTCTTTTTTTTTAGTTTCGTTATCATTCTCATCGCCATTATCTTGATAAATCTATTCAATATGCGATTGTTTCGGTTGGATTTTGAAAATACAGATCAAGAAGCTCTGTTTTTTACTTTTTTTGCATTGTTTACATTTATGCTTATGCCCGTTGTGATGGGTTTAGTTGTCGCCACCGCCTATATCTCATATTCAGAACATCCAAAATGGGGAGACTTCCTTGTAATCTTATTTGCCTCTGGGGCATTAGGAATGGCTGGATCGTTTTATCACGATGTGCTATGGTGCGGAACTCGAACAGAATGGTATACAATTGAATCTCTGGGCGGATATGACTTCGATGTTTGGCAGATTGTCGTCAATGTTGATTCATATGATTATCGTTTGCTGGGTATTTCTCAAGGGACATTGGCATTATTTTTAGTAATTTACGCGATTATATTGTTCCATAAGTTAGGTAAAGTCTCGGGAAATACTCTGAATCAAAAGAAAAAGCTTGAGTTAACCTTATTCTGTATGTTTTTTGTTTTCTTCTTTGGTTTTTTTCTATTCATCATTGATAGTCACTGGATCTTCGATGCAAATGTTACAATTCATGCGCTTTTCTTGGGTATCCCCTTGATTGTTTTTCTATGCTATCAAATAGGCAGAATATTAAAAAATAACAACCAAATAAAAAATTGAAAAAGTAATAGTTCTTAAAATTTTATCTTCTTCGACCTGCTTTGTGAATGGCCAATCCATGCACATCTTCTGCGGCCTCTAATACTAATTCCGACAAAGTTGGATGACTGTGAATTGTATGACCTAATTGTGGCGCTGTTATACCGTGTTGCATTGCGAGAGTTATTTCTGATATAATTTCGGGGGCTTCTGCACCTATACAAGATGCACCTAATATTTCATCTGTTTCCGAATCTGCTACAATCATTAGAAAGCCATCTTCTTTACCCATACATTTGGCTTTTCCAAGACTGTTGTAATAGAAACGACCAATATATGCTTTTTTACCCTTTTCTCTCAGCATTTGCTTCGCTGCCTTGCTTCTCATACCAACAGAACCAATTTCAGGTTCGGTAAATATGGTGTAAGGAACAACATCTTTTTTGCTTGCCTTACGCAAATGGATATCGAAACCACCAATATCATTTAACGCGTTAGACACAGCGATATCCCCATGATAACTGGCTACATGCGCAAGCATCAAGCCTTGGTTATTGACATCTCCAATTGCATAAATACCTGCTACCTTAGTTTCCATCGTTTCTGCATCAACAATAACACCCGCTCTCCTATCAACTTCAACACCAATATCTTCAAGACCCATACCACCTGCTTCTTTAGCACGCCCGATTGATACTAAGCATAGATCTGCCTCAAATGTTTGTTTCTCAGCTCCATCTACTTCATCTCGGGGTACTTTTGCGTCACAAGTCGTCGCTTTTACGCCAGTATCAGTTGCTTCAACATTCAAGACGTTCTGGTTTACGTGCAACTCAATACCCATTTTGTCAAATTTGCTTTTAAGTTCTTTAATGACCAATCGTTCTTCAGTTGCAATCATTGTTGGTAAGTATTCCAGCATCGTAACCTTAGCACCAAGCCGTGAAAAAATATTACCGAATTCACAACCGATAACGCCAGCACCTATGACTAAAAGTCTTTTAGGGAGTGTATTAAATTCTGCCGTTAAAATATCATCAGAGGTCAATATTTTCTTGTGATCTATATTAAATGCAGGGATTAACGCGGGTTTCGACCCAGTAGCAATGATCACCCGTTTTGCTTTAATTGTATGTGAATTTCCATCGTCCTCAACTTGAATATCAAAACCCGAATTCTTATCTCCGCTAACAATCCTACCGAATCCTTTTCGGACATCAACTTTATTAGATTTTAATAAACCTGCAATACCTTCTCTTAATTCTTTGACAACATTATTTTTCCGTTCCACTGCTTTCGAAAAATCAACGGTCGGCTCTGCAACATTAATACCTAATTCTGCTGCTTTCTCTTGAATCTCTTCAAGCAATACAGCACTTGCATAAAGTGCCTTTGTCGGAATACATCCCCAGTTTGAGCATGTTCCTCCGAGAAAACTTTTTTCGACGATTACAGCTTTGGCACCATATTGCGCGGCTCGAATTGCTGCATGGTAACCGCCAGGTCCAGCACCAATTACTGCAACGTCATATAGCTCATCTTTTTCTCCTATTTCATTATTATTTTGCATTTCTTTTTCCTCACTATTTTCCTAACTATTATATATCTTTACTAATTTAATCTTGTTTATTTATAAATTGAATGAAGCATTAAATTCATCCAGTTTTCAGTTTTCTAAAGAATAATGACTGCGATTTTGTGTTTTGTCACATAATTTAATTAAATTCTTTCATTTAATAACAAAAGATTCCTTTCGTTATTTGTGAAAGAAAAGAATAGAATTATTTAAAAACTTGTTTAAAATTATTTTTAAGTAATTTAATGAAAAACATCGAGATTTGCACCTTCTAAAAGCGATTTCTTCATTGATAAACGGGTAAATGTTTTAAATTACATCCTTAATTGATTTACTAAGTAAATTAAAGGATCTGAAAGATTATGTCTTTCGGGTGATTACTGCATATTCATATTTTATTCCGTTTTTTTGCGTTGTAATAAAAAACAATAAAAACTCAGAAAGGATACATACTCATATTTAAGTAGAACAGTCCAAGGTTTTAAGTATTACTTTTCAAAAACTTTTTAAGTGATGAATGCGGCGAGGATTGTCTAATCTGATTTCTAGATAACAAAGTCTACTGATTTTATATATAGAATCCTATATTTTGATAGTTAAACAATTCTCGAAGTTATACAAAAAGATAAGAAACAGACCATGTGATTATATAGGCACGGAACTAATGTTCTAAAGTCACGGAACTCCAAGTTCCAATGAATTGAGAAGAGAATCATTGAGAAAAAGCTTTGCTGAACCAAAGATTTAAATTTCCATATACGATATATATGTTCAGATGAGTAAGATAATATTAGAGTGATAGTTTATGTGCAGGAATTGCTATTGTGAAGGATATGATCAGTGTAGTGTCGTCGGATATCAAGGAGTAGACTTTTGTTGTGAAAGATGTATTTACTATAATAACGGAGAACCATGTTTATATCCAAACAAATCAGAATTACAGATACCAATACAAAAACCGAATAATTTTTCCTCATAAAAGAACATTCAAGCAAGGAGAATACGTGAATATTTGTAGAGTAATTCGAGTTTAGATTTCCAAAATTGATTTTCAAAATCAGATGATACTGAGAATTTCATGACCAAATTAAAAGATAGAGATTGATTTCACCATCTATTATTATAAATTATAAACTTTAAGGTTATATTTGGATTGGAAAATAAATAAATCAAGATTTCTGAATAAATGTTCTGATTATCACAAGGATTATTATTCTTAATAACGGAAATAGTAACTTAAAATACACAATAAATATCATCAGCCATAAAATCGAACATTTTTCAATGAAAAAATGAAAAACTTCTTAAATAGACACATCAAGAAATAAAATTATATAAAAGATGTCAGAAGAATATCGATCTTTTAAAATAATTCAAGGGGTTTATTATGACTTTAAAAATAGATTTTGGGTTCAGAAAGCAGTTTAAAACATATAAATTTTCATTAAATTATTGTTATCAATGTGGAACGTGCTCTGGCGGATGTCCAGTTGCAAAGCTTACTAATGGTGACTATAATCCTAGGAAAATTATAGAAGCGTGCATTTTAGGATTAAAAGAAAAACTCACGACTTTATTAGAACCAAACGTATGGCAATGTTCGACATGCCAAAAATGTGTTGAATATTGCCCACAAGGTGTAGAGCTTACTGAGATTTTTGATCATGTTAAAAATTTATGCGTCGAAGCTGGAAATTATCCTCAAGCATATAAAGCACAAGGTGAAGCTATTAGAGAAAAAGGATCAGCAATACCCATGTCCAACGCCATTATTAAAAGAAGAGAAAGATTAGGTTTACCAGTCATGAAAACTGCGTCTCATTCAGAAATCCAAACTTTACTAAGAGAAACAGGATTTATCAAAAAGATGGAGTCCATTTAATAAATAGGTGAAAAATATGGAATATAAATTATTTTGGGGTTGCACAATTCCCGCACGTATACCATTTGTTGAAAATTCAGCTAGAAAAGTATTCAAAAAAATAGGATTAAATTATTCTGATCTGGAAGATACTACTTGTTGCCCAGATCCAACAGGTCTTCCCGCTGTAGATCAAAAAACTTGGTTAACATTAGGAGCAAGAAACTTATCATTGGTAAATGATTATAATAATAGTACAGTAATTAGTCTTTGTTCTGGCTGTGTTGAGACACTTAAGACTGTAAACCATATTCTTAATGTTCATGGGGATAAACGCGAGGAAGTCAATAAATATTTGACCAAAATAGGCAAAAAATTTAGCGGAAATGTGCCAGTTAAACACGTTGGTCAACTTATATACGAAAATCTTGATGAAATTAAAAAATATGTTGTAAAACCTTTAAAGGGTTTCAAGGTAGCCGTTCATTATGGGTGCCATTTTCTTAGACCCTCTGAAATTATTGAGTGGGATGATCCCGACAATCCAAAAACACTAGATGAAATAGTTACCGCACTTGGTGGTGAATCTATCCCGTATGATAACAAATTAGAGTGTTGCGGTTGTCCCGTTGGAAAAAGTGACGAAGAATTATCTAATAAGATTACTATGCAAAAATTGCAAGGTGTTGCTGATTCTGGCGCAAATTGTATGTTAGTAGTATGTCCTGCTTGCTTTACTCATTTGGATTTTAAGCAAAAAAGTTTGAATAAAGAAATGGAAACTCAGTTTGATTATCCCGTTTTTTATTTAACTGAACTCCTCGCATTAGCTATGGGTTTCAAACCCAAAGATCTCGGCGTTAGATATCATGTGGTCAAAGCGAAAAAGTTATTGCTGGAATTAGGATTCATGGATTGATTATTCATTTCATGATTACTTTTTAGTGGTAGGCGTTAAAAGAGGGAAATTTCATGGAAAAAGAAAGTAGTATTATGGTTATTGGAGGAGGTATAGCTGGAATCCAAGCTTCTTTAGATCTGGCAAATCTTGGATTTCATGTTGATCTAATTGAGAAAGAGCCGTGTATTGGAGGAAGAATGGCACAACTTGACAAGACCTTTCCAACTAATGATTGTTCAATTTGTATATTATCCCCAAAACTCTCCGATTGTTATAGACATCCAAATATTAAACTACATACATTATCAGAAGTTCAATCAGTCTCAAAAAAAGAAAAGTGTTATTCAGTTGAAGTTAAAAAAAAAGCACGATTTGTAAAAGAAGATGCTTGTATAAATTGCGGATTATGTATAGAAAAATGTCCCACTAAAGTAAATGATAAATTTGATATGTATCTAAGGAAAAGAAAGGCCATCTATCTATATTATCTGCAAGGAGTTCCTGCAGTCATGGCTATTGATAAAGAGCATTGCTTATATTTGTCTAATTTAGATAAGGGAAAAGATATTTGTAGGCAATGTGAAAATGTATGTCCCAAAGAAGCCATTGATTTTAGTCAAGAGGATCAAATAAGCACATTTAATCCAAATGCAATCATTTTGGCTACTGGATTTAGACAATTCAATCCATCTAATATTCCTCAATACAAGTACGCGGAATTCCGAAATGTAATAACAGGATTAGAGTATGAGAGGTTAATATGTGCGTCAGGTCCTACAAATGGTCATCTTGAGAGACTTTCGGATAAAAAACCTCCGAAAAAGATTGCGTTTATTCAGTGTGTGGGATCTAGAGATATAAAGAACCAAAAATACTGCTCTTCAGTTTGTTGCACATATTCAACCAAAGAAGCTATACTAGCCAACGAGCATGATAGTGAAATTCAGTCTTTTATCTTTTACATAGATATTCGTGCAGCAGGTAAAGGTTTTCAAAAATATATTGAACGAGCTAAACAAGAGTATCAAGTTAATTATGTCAAAGGTATCGTAAGTGAAATAAAAATCGATGAAAATGAAAATCCTATATTGTATTATGAAAACATAGCATCTTCAGAATTATGTACAATGACAGTGGATTTAGTAGTCTTGGCATCGGCCATGATCCCGAGCGATAATATAGAATATCTTGCAGAATCCATGGGTATCGAATTAGATGAATTCAATTTTATAAAAACTGTGCCCTCAGAACCAATAAAAACTACACGAAAGGGAATTTTTGTCTGTGGGGCCTGTAAAGAACCAATGGATATTCCGAGTTCTGTTACAGAAGCTAGTGCCGCAGCGGCACAAGCCGCACAATATGCATCTCAAAACAAGGGGGATTGAAATTTTGACTGAATTACGAATTGGAGTTTTTGTTTGCAACTGTGGTAGCAATATAGGTAGTATTATTAATTGTAGCGAATTGGCAGATTATGCAAAGAACCTACCTAATGTTGTTTTTGCAGAAGATAATTTATACACGTGTTCTGAAACAGGTTTAACAAAAATTAAAAATGGAATTAAAGAACATAATCTGAATCGGGTGGTTGTTGCAGCATGTACTCCTCGCACTCACGAACCTCTGTTTCGAGGAATATGCAACGAGATGGGCCTAAATCCTTATTATTTTGAATTTGTGAATATCCGAGAACAATGTTCTTGGGTCCATCAAAAAGAGATTCATAAGGCAAATCTTAAAGCAAGAGATTTAGTAAAGATGGGAGTTGCAAGATCGGCTAGATTGGAAGCTTTAGAAAAATACCAAGTTGAAGTCACTTCATCGAGCTTGGTCATCGGAGGAGGAATTAGCGGAATTACTGCCGCTCTAAGTTTAGCAGAACAAGGATTTGAAGTCTATCTTGTAGAAAAAAAACGTAAATTAGGAGGTATGTTAAACGATTTATATAGAATATCCCCTAATTATGAAGATCCATCCGAATACCTGCAATTGGTTAAAAAAGTGGAACAACAGCCTAAAATTATTCTACATACTAATAGTGAAATCATAAGTATAGAGGGATATATTGGAAATTTTTATGTTACCATTAAGGGTCAAAATAAGGTGGAAAGTGTAGAAGTGGGTACTATCATCGTCGCCGTTGGTGCCCAAGTATTAAAGCCGGTTGACTATTATAATTATAATGGTAAAGATATTATAACTCATCAAGAGTTAGAGAAACTTCTTAAGGAAAATAAAATCAATCAAAAAAATATTGTTATGATTCAATGTGTAGGTTCACGAATTGAAGAAAGGCATTATTGTTCAAATATTTGTTGCATGAACGCATTAAAAAATGCCATCATTATAAAAGAAAGAGCTCCAGATACAAACATAACAATACTATACAGAGATATTAATACTCCAGGTACAAAAAATGAACTTTATTATAGAGACGTTAGAAAAAATGAAGTCATATTCTTAAGGTATAATGTAAATAAACCTCCAGTTATAGAAGATGGGAAAATTAGGGTGTACAATAATTCATTAAAAGATGATATTGAATTAGATTATGATTTAGTTGTATTATCAACCCCATTAATCCCAAATGAAGATAATAAAGCTCTTTCTCAAATGTTAAAAGTACCGTTAGAAGAAAATGGATTCTTTTTAGAAGCTCACGTAAAACTCCGTCCAGTAGATTTTGCTACTGATGGATTATTCGTTTGTGGGTCCGCAAAATGGCCTGTAAGCATATCTGAGGCCATTGCACAAGCCAAAGCAACAGCAGCTAAAGCAGCAATAATATTATGTAAACCTAGATTTGAAGTAGAGGGTTCTACGGCACGTGTTGATACTGAAAAATGTGTTGGTTGTGAGGTCTGTATAAAGATTTGCCCTTATGGTGCGATAACTAAAGATGATAATGATCAAGTATTAGTTAGAAATGTGTTATGTAAAGGTTGTGGTCTTTGCGGAGCAACATGCCCACACCAAGCGATTTCAATTAATCATTTCACTAATCCTCAAATTCTAAGTCAAATAAATGCATTAGTGGAGAGAGAATAAAATGGAATTTGAACCAAAAATTCTTGGATTTTTATGTAATTGGTGTTCTTATGCAGGAGCAGATCTTGCAGGAGTTAGCAGGATCCAATATCCTCCAAATCTACGTGTAATTCGAGTGATGTGTAGTGGGAGGGTAGATCCCGTATTTGTGTTAGATGCTTTAATGAAGGGATTAGATGGTGTTTTAGTTTTAGGTTGTCATCTCGGTGATTGCCATTATATTGATGGAAACTATGAAGCTGAAAGCAAATATAGAGCCCTTGAAATGCTATTAGAGAATATTAATTTAAATGATCGGATTAATCTGGACTGGGTTTCTGCTTCTGAAGGTATGCGATTTGCAGATCTTGTAGATGAATTCACCGAAAAAATTAAATCATTAGGACCGTCCCCGATATCTTCCAGTACAAAAGATTTGAAACTTTTAGACGAATTACAGGCTATAAAAAGAGTATTCTCTAATTCAAGGATTAGATCTCTCATCGGTCGAGAGAGAAAAATAACATTGTTAGAAAATACCTACGGTGAAACGATTGATTTTGAAAAATTTAATAAAATTTTAAAAGATGCACTCGATTCGGAGTTTTATAGAAGCCAAATATATCTCTCTTTACTAAAAAAAAGTGCATCAGTTAAAGATATTTCCCAAGAAATAAACATTGATAAAACTTTGGTATTTAAGAACCTTTTAATGCTTCGTCAACGCGGTTTAGCAGACGTTGCCGGAGTTGATGGATTAGATCCAATATACAAAGCATTATAAGAGGGATAAAAAATGAGTGAAAAAATAGGTTCAGTTATGATCGTGGGTGGCGGTATTGCCGGAACACAAGCAGCATTAGACTTATCAGAATCAGGTTATAAAGTATATATAATAGAATCTTCAGGTAGTATTGGAGGTGTTATGGCTCAACTTGACAAAACATTTCCTACGAATGATTGTTCTATGTGTATTCTTTCTCCAAAATTAGTTCAAGCAGGAAGACATCAGAATATTGAAATAATAACTATGGCAAAAATAACAGGTTTAGAAGGGAAAGCAGGAAATTTCAAGGTGGATATACTTAAAAAATCCCGATTTATTGATGAAGAAAAATGTACGGGTTGTGGTATTTGTGCCCAAGAATGCCCAATCGAAGCAATAGACGTTTTTAATGAGGATTTATCCATTTCTAAAGCAATATCTGTTAAATTCCCACAAGCCGTACCCTTGTATTATTCAATCAATAAAGAAAAGTGTATAGGTTGTGGAATCTGTCAAGGTGTTTGTAAAGTTAAGGCCATAAATTACACAGAAGAAGATCATGAAATCAATCTGAATGTAGGTTCCATATTACTCGCTCAAGGTTTTGATGAATTTGATCCAACAGTCTTAAAACCCTACGGTTATGGAAAACATCCGAATGTAGTAACAAGTATTGAATTCGAAAGGATACTAAGCGCCAGTGGTCCATATTCTGGCATGGTCTTAAGACCTTCTGATGGAACTATACCAGAAAAGGTTGCATTTTTACAGTGTATTGGTTCAAGAGATTGTCATCATGGTAAAGAATATTGTTCATCTGTGTGTTGTATGTATACCGCAAAAGAAGCAGTTATTGCAAAGGAACACCAGCAACAAGTCAATCCAACTATATTTACAATGGATATCCGGGCATATGGTAAAGATTTTGATAAATATATAGAACGTGCTCAAGAAGAATATGGTGTAAGATATATTCGAAGTCGAATTCCATCCATTGAGGAAAATCCCGTTGATCATGATTTAATTCTTACATACGAATCTGAAAAAGGAGAAATTATCTCCGAAACATTTAATATGGTGGTATTGGCTGTTGGAATCAACCCTCCAAGTACTTCAAAGGAACTTTCTTCTAATCTCGGTATTGAATTAAATGAATATGGATTTTGCCAAACTCGACCATTTTCACCTACACAAACCACTAAAGACGGAATATTTGTTTGTGGTGCATTCTCAGAACCTAAAGATATTCCAGAATCAGTTGTACAAGCTAGTGCAGCTGCTTCGCATGTAAATGCATTGCTATCATCTGTAAGAAACACTGAAATTACTAAGAAAGAATATCCAGAAGAACAAGATGTTTCAGGAGAGGATCCAAGAGTAGGGGTTTTCATTTGTCATTGCGGTATTAATATTGGGGGGGTAGTTAATGTACCAGAAGTAGTAGAATATACAAAAACATTACCCAATGTAGCATATGCAGAATCGAATTTATATACATGTTCTGCTGATACCCAGATAAGTATTAAAGAAAAAATCATTGAACATAATTTAAATCGAGTGGTTGTTGCTTCTTGTACTCCTCGGACTCATGAACCTCTTTTCAGAGAAACCGTAAAAGAGGCAGGATTAAATCAATATCTCTTTCAAATGACAAACATTCGAGATCAATGTTCTTGGGTTCATATGCATCAACCTGAAGAAGCGACGGAAAAGGCAAAAGATCTAGTAAAAATGGCTATCTTTAGAGTGCAAAAGAATAGACCATTACAAGAATTAGATTTGGAAATAACTCCCAACGTATTAGTAATTGGGGGTGGAGTATCCGGTTTGAATGCTGCATTAAATTTGGCTCAACAAGGTCATTCGATATATTTAGTTGAAAAGGATGAGAAATTAGGAGGATTTGCCCGAAATATTCATAAAACCATAGAGGGATATGACGTTCAGAATTATCTTAATAAGTTAATTGAACGGGTAAAAAAACACAATAAAATTACCATATTTAAAAACACAAATATTAAGAATTTAGCAGGTTATTTAGGAAATTTTAAAACAACAGTTATAAATGAAGCAAATAATGAAACTCAAGAATTAGAACATGGAGTCATAATTGTCGCAACTGGTGCGGTTGAAAATAGAAAAAACGAATACAATTTAGAAGAAAATTCAAATATTATAACTCAATCTGAGTTAGAATTAATGTTACAGAATAAAAAAGATATTAAGAAGAAGCAAAGAATAGTTATGATACAATGTGTAGGATCCAGAAATGAAGAACATCCATATTGTAGTAGAATTTGTTGTTCTGAAGCCATCAAGAATGCACTATCGATTAAAGCTCTAAATTCTGATTGTGAAGTGGTAGTTTTATACAGAGATATGAGAACTTATGGTTTTAAGGAATCATTTTATCGAAAAGCACGTGAAAAAGGAGTTATTTTCTTAACTTACAACAAGATTGATAACGTAAAAGTTAATGATAAAAACAGAAATATGATTGTTACGGTAAAAACTCGTTTTGGAGAAAATTTTATAATTGAAAGTGATTTAGTAGTACTAAGTACGGGTTTAATTAGCCCAGAAGGGACTGAACGATTATCAAAAATGCTCAAAGTACCCTTAAATGATGATAACTTTTTCTTAGAAGCTCACGTAAAACTTCGACCAGTAGATTTTGCCACGGAAGGAATATTTTTGTGTGGTACTGCTCGTGCACCAGCAACAATAGAAGAAAGTATTTCACAAGGTCGGGCTGCAGCAGCCAGAGCAATGACAATATTAGCAAAGGATGTTATTCATTCTGAAGGAGTAACGTCCTCAGTGGATGAAGAGTTATGTACGGGATGCAGAATTTGTATTCGTTTATGCCCTTATAATGCTATCGAACGTAATGAATTAGGTGTTGCAGTTATTAGGGAAGCTTTATGCAAAGGGTGTGGACTTTGTGCAGCATCTTGTCCTGAAAAAGCTATTATAGTTAAACATTTTGAGAAAGACCAAATATTAGCAGAACTAACTGCATTTGGAGGAGAATATATTGGCGTTTAAACCTAAAATTGTTGGTTTTCTATGTAATTGGTGTTCTTATGCAGGCGCAGATTTAGCTGGTGTTAGTAGAATTCAGTATCCACCAAATATAAGAATTATTAGACTTATGTGTAGTGGAAGGGTAGAACCGTTCTTTGTTTTCGAGGCTCTAAAACAAGGAATCGATGGAATAATCATAATGGGATGTCATCCTGGAGAATGTCATTATATGAGTGGAAATTACGAAGCTGAAATCAAATTTAATTTTATAAAGAAAATGTTAAATTTCATAAATTTATCTGATAGAATTACTCTCAAATGGGTTTCGGCATCAGAAGGCATTAGATTCGCAAAAGTTGTTACTGAATTTACAGAATTCATTAAAACATTAGGAAAATCACCAATTCAAAAATCTAAAAATAACTCAGATTTAATATTCAGCTTAACCGCTATGCAACAATCTATGAATAATTATCGGATGCGTGTTTTAATGGGTAGAAAAAGAAAAATCACTGAACAAAAAAATGTCTATGGTGAAAAAGTCTCAATTGATGAGTTTGAAGAACTCGAAAATAAAGCGATTATAGATGAATATAATAGAGAACGTATTTCTTTAATTCTAAAAAAGCATCCCTTGTCTGTTAAAAACCTAGCATCCAGTCTGGATTTAGACGAGAAGAGTGTTCTGGATTATATTGTATGGCTAAGAAGTAAAGGAATAGTAGATGTAGATAAAATCCAAGGATTAACACCATATTATATATCAATTCAAGAGGATTAAAAAAAAATGAATGTCGTAGGATCGGTATTAATTATTGGTGGTGGAATTGGGGGTACTCAAGCAGCATTAGATTTATCAGAATCTGGTTTCAAAGTTTATGTCTTAGAAAAGACTACCAGTATTGGAGGAGTAATGGCTCAATTGGATAAGACTTTTCCAACTAATGATTGTGCTATGTGTATAGTCTCACCAAAATTGGTTGCTGCTGGACGTCATCCTAATATTGAATTAATCATAAATGCAGAAATAAATGAAGTATTGGGGGACGCAGGAGATTTTAAGGTAAAATTAACTAAAAGATCACTTCATATTAATCCAGATATCTGTACTGGTTGTGGGGTTTGTGGTCAGAAATGTCCCGTAGAATGTATTGATTTATTCAATGAAAAAATGGTAAAAAATAAAGCTACTTTTGTTAAATATCCACAAGCTGTGCCTTTATTATATTCAATTAATAAAGATAAATGCATAGGATGCGGAGTTTGTGAGGGTGTATGTAAGGCCGGCGCTGTTGAATATGATCGAGCAGATGAAATTACAGAACTTAATGTTGGTTCTATAATTTTAGCTCCAGGTTTTGATGAATTTGATCCTACTCCGTTATCACCATATGGTTATGGAAAATATCAAAATGTAGTAACTAGCATAGAATTTGAAAGAATATTGAGTGCTAGTGGTCCTTATTCAGGACTTGTATTAAGACCTTCAGATGGAGATATTCCAGAGAAACTCGCTTTTTTACAATGCGTTGGTTCAAGAGATCCGCATCGTGCTAATGCTTTTTGTTCATCGGTATGTTGTATGTACACAGCAAAGGAAGCGGTTATTGCAAAGGAACATCAACACCAAGTAAATCCAACGATATTTACCATGGATATCAGAGCATATGGGAAAGATTTCGATAAATACATCAATCGTGCTCAAGATGAATATGGAATTAGATATATTAGAAGTCGAGTCTCTCACATTAGAGAAGATCCAAAAACAAAGAATCTAATCCTTACTTATGAAACAGCAGAGGGGAAAATTACAAACGAAGTATTTAATATGGTTGTTTTAGCGGTAGGATTGAATCCACCAGAGGATGCAAAAAAGATTGCTGAAATTTTCGATATCAAGTTAAATGAATATGGATTTTGTTATACTGATCCTTTTCACCCAGTGGAAACTTCTAAGCTTGGCATTTATGTATGTGGTGCTTTTTCTGCACCAAAAGATATTCCCGAAACCGTAATTCAAGCAAGCGCTGCCGCGGGTAAAGTAAATATGCTACTCGCCCCTGCACGGGGAACATTAATTACAAAGAAGGAATATCCTGAGGAAATCGATGTTAGAGGTAAACCACCAAGAATAGGTGTCTTTATTTGTCACTGTGGAATTAACATTGGTGGTGTTGTAGATGTTCCTGGAGTGGTCGAATATGCAAAAACACTACCAAATGTAGAATATGTTGAACGTAATCTTTATACTTGTTCAGCAGATACTCAAACGGGAATAAAGGAAAGAATTATAGAGCAGAATCTCAATAGAGTGATCGTTGCATCTTGTACTCCGAGAACCCATGAACCATTATTCCAAGAGACAATTCGAGAGGCTGGGCTTAATAGATATCTTTTTGAAATGGCAAATATCCGCGATCAATGTAGTTGGGTACATATGCACGAACCAGAAAAAGCTACTGAAAAAGCGAAAGATTTAGTTAGAATGGCTGTTGGCAAGGCAAATAGGATATATCCATTAAAAAGAATGGTCCTTAATATGACCCATAAAGCTCTAATTATTGGCGGAGGTATTACTGGGCTTAATACGGGACTGGGATTTGCGAAACAAGGATATGAAACTTATATAATAGAGCAAGATAAAAAGCTAGGCGGTTATGCGAATAATATTCATAGATTACTTGAAGAAAAATCTGTAAACGACTATTTAGATGCCCTCATCACTGAAGTCAAGAATCAAGATAATCTAAAGATATATAATAATTCGAGAATAAAGCAAGTCAACGGTTACGTCGGAAACTTTGAAGTAATTATTGAAAAAGAGGATGGATCAGAGAATACACTAGAAAGTGGTGTAATTGTCGTTGCAACGGGTGGAAAAGCATATGTGCCAGATGAATATAATTATAAAAATAATGACAAGGTTATTACGCAAATCCAACTTGAAAATCAAATATTTGAAAATAAACTAAGTGAAGATATTAAGAACATAGTAATGATTCAATGCGTTGGATCACGAAATGAAGAATATCCATATTGTAGTAGAATTTGCTGCGCTGAAGCTATTAAAAACGCAATACTTATTAAAGAAAAATATCCAGAAAAGGAAATAATTATATTGTATCGGGATATTAGAACTTATGGATTTAAGGAGAAGTTCTACCGAAAAGCAAGAGAAGCTGGCGTTATTTTTCTAAGATTTAATAAAGAACAACCACCAGAACTAATCGAAAATAATGGTATAATGAGAATCCTACTTAACTCACCCCAAATGGGAGAGCAAATTTCTATGGACACAGAACTAGTTGTGTTAAGTACAGGCATCCGTCCTCCAATGAAATCCAATGAGAAACTAGCCCCTATGCTGAAGGTTCCTCTAAATGATGACGGTTTTTTCCTTGAAGCTCATGTGAAATTACGACCAGTTGATTTTGCAACTGAAGGTGTATTTCTTGCAGGATTAGCACATTCTCCTAAATCTATTGAAGAAAGCATAATGCAATCTTATGCGGCAGTCTCAAGAGCATCAACACTTTTAAGTAAGGAACAAATTGAATCAGAAGGCACCATAGCATTCATAAATCCAATGAAGTGTTCTGGATGTGGTTTATGTGTAGAGACTTGTTCATATAATGCAGTATCATTAAATGAAGAAAAACATATTGCAGAGGTAAATACCGCATTATGTAAAGGATGTGGCGCTTGTTCGGCAAATTGTAGAAGTTCTGCAATAGATCTTTTAGGATTTACCAATACTCAACTCTATTTGGTTATTAATCAATATCAACAATAAAGGAGATAAAAATTTTGACCTCAAATTCAGAAAAAGTTATTCAATCAAACGAACTGAGTGCAGAAAAAGAATGGGAACCGAAAATAATTGCATTTTTATGTAATTGGTGTAGTTATGCGGGAGCAGATTTAGCGGGTGTCAGTAGAATTCAATATCCACCAAACATAAGAATTGTGCGAGTTCCATGTTCAGGAAGGATTAATCCTTTCTACATTCTTAAAAGTCTGCAAGTTGGCTGGGATGGCGTATTAGTTTCTGGATGTCATCCAGGAGATTGCCATTATCTAACTGGGAACTATATTGCAAGAAGACGATTCGGCATTCTCACGGATGTGATGAAATTTATGGGGTTTGAAGAGGGAAGAGTTAATTTTACGTGGGTATCCGCTGCAGAAGGAGATTCATTTGGAAAGATCGTCACTAAAGTGGTTAAAAAAGTAAAAGCGCTGGGCCCTAATAAAATATTTTCAAAGGATGAGGTATAATGAAAGAGATCGAAA
>WJKO01000866.1 GCA_014729055.1 Promethearchaeota archaeon
ATGCATATAAAGCTATGAAACGGATTATTAAAGCTCAAGGTGGGAACCCAGATATAAAACCAGAAGACATTGAGGTCGGTCCTTATATGGCTGAAATGAAGTCTCCTGAAGATGGCTTTATTACTGATGTAAAGAATGAATATATTAATCGAATCGCAAAAATTGCTGGATGTCCTGCTACGAAAAAAGCAGGAATCTACATTATAAACAAGATTGGATCTAAGGTGAAGAAAGGTGACGTTATTTTTCAGATCTATTCTGACAGCGAAAAAAGATTGGCTGAAGCGGTTGAGTATTACAATGCCCATCCTCCTCAGCAATTAGGTGGAATGACGATAGAAAAAATTTAAATTTGTCAAAACGAAATCTATTAACCTTGCAGTTCGTAGAGTTCCACTATTTCATCAACCGTAGTAATATCAAATATTTCTTTATCATTTCTTATTCTCTGAAACACTGGAAACCTTACTGAATATCCTTTTTCTCTAACTTGATTGTTGTAATTTTTTCCGGCATCTGCTTTTGGACTTATAGTTAATTCATCACCAGAAATTTCTATTACAAGACCGGGTTTAAACCAAACATCGGGTTTTTCACTACAGATCACACTATTGGGTAGGGATTTAGTTTTGAATGGTTCTAAGAGATTTAAAAAACGCGTAAGATCATCATCACTAAAACCACTTGCAACACGTGTTAATAATTCAAACTTACCATTCTCTTCATTATAGACTGCAACCAAGAGGGTTCCGTACTGATTTGCACGTTTTCCTTTACCCCATAATGCCCCGATTGGTACGACATCTATGGTATCCGTCATTTTACCCGCCTCTAAAGATTTAAGCTTTACCCACAAAAAGCCTCGATTCCCTGCTTTATAGACTGACTCTTCGGGATCTATACTTTTATTCATAATTCCTTCAGCATTTGCTGCCCGAGCCTCTTTGAAAAACTCGACTAATTCATCTGTCGACTCGATAAACTTGCCTTTTGTCAGTTTTATTTTTTCACTTTCATCAAGTACATCTTTAATTATTCCACGACGTTCCAGAAGCGGGTAATCCATAACGGTCTCTTCTTTACCATCACGTTCAATATAAAGAATATCAAAAACAAACAAACAAACTGGGACTTTTTCAACCATTTCCTCGATATCGTATTTACGCTTTCTAGTTATCAGTACTTGAAAGGGTTGCATTTCTTCATAAAATGGATCCATAGCAACTGCTTCCCCCTCAATAATGATTTTCTCTGCTTTAATGCTTTTTTTGATAACTTCACGAACATCGGGATATTGTTCTGTTATATTGGTCAAACGACGTGAAAATAAAGTAACATTGGAGCCGTCTTTATGTACTTGCAGTCTTTCACCATCCAGTTTATACTCACTTAGAAACTTTTCTCCGCCTAATTTAGGCAAAATCTGATTATAATTTAACCTCGATGCCAACATCATTCTAATAGGCGTTCCAATTTGGATTTTTACTTCTTCCAATCCTTTAAGACCTTTATCATATACTTTCCGTGCAATTAATCCTAAGTCGGGATGTACATTGTACGCACGTTCGACATCCGTTCTGTGATCTTTATCACCTAAATAAGCAATAGCAAGCGCATCCATTATTGTTGGATCTGACACACCCAATCTCATGGTCGATGTAATTATTCTCATTAGATATTTTACCATTAATGGTTTACATCGTGCAAGCAACCAGTGAATTTTTGATTCTTTTTTATCAAGACTTCCAGATCCTTGTATTTTTGATATCTCCTCGAGTTTATTGTATATATCCGCAACTGAGACTGTTTCTTCTTGCATTCCCATAAAAGATGTTATTTGTGATTTCTTGCCGCTCTTTTTTTCCGCTAATTTTTGACCAGTATCACCCAAATCTCCAGTCTTTTTCAATATATTTTCTACTTTTGATACATTTACAGCATAATATGAGGAGATAAAGTCCATTAGACTCTTTTCTGCCAAATTTAATTTGGGCTGTTCCATGATCGTTGGATATATGGTGCCTTGAGTTAAATATACGATCTTCTCAAGGTCATCCGCTTCTTTTGGATTTTCCTTGAGCTTTTTGAAGAGTTCGGTTAAATAACCAATAATTTCTAAACGTTTGCGGGTTGATTCTACTTTATCATAATATTCTACTAAGATTCCAAAATCCATTTTTTCATCCCTCTACAATATGTTTTGCATAGATAACAGAATATAAAAAATTAAATTAAATACATTAAATAAAACTCAAATCGCTTTTTTTCAGCGTTAGAGACCACTGCAATTCATTATCAATATTGATTATACTATACGTGACCTCTGGATCCGCTTTGGTCGTGTTAAACGATAGAAGTCCAAACGAACATTTCTCATTATATCCGTATATAGAACCATCAAGAACAGAATGAGTGTGGATATTAGTTAATTTTGAACTTTCAAAATCATAAAAATCGTATCCGTTTTCGCGTTCAATTAGCCAAGCATCGGATCTATGCCTATCAGCTGAAAGTAGAATTACTCCTTCGATCTCTTCATCCTCAATAAACGAGAATAAATCCTCGCGTTCCTTAGGAAAACCATCCCAAGTATCTAAACTGCCTGGTTTAGTATTATAGGCCCATGGAACTGAACTCGCAATTACTTTGTAGGACGCATCCGATTTATTTAATGAATCTAACAACCATTGCTTCTGATAGGGACCCAACATACTGGGTGTATTAAACTCTTTCGGATTTTGACGATAAAATCTACAATCAAGCATGAAAAAATCTACGTCCCCTATTGTGAAATTGAACCATACTCCAGGATGTTCAGTGCTATTACTATAGAAGGGATTCACAAAGTTCTGTTTAAATATCTCGAGAACGTCTAGTTTCCAGTTGGGTTCATCCAAAGATAAAGAACTCGTGCAATCATTATCACCAAAATCATGGTCATCCCAAATTGCATAAATTGGAGTAGAAGAGGAAAAATTACGATATTCATCCCTACATTGTCTGCGATAATAACAATATCTCTGGGTTTCTGGAGTTTCTGGGGTATCAATATAAACATTATCTCCTAACAATAAGAAAGCATCAGGATAATGAGATAATATAGTGTTCCACATGTATTCGTGTTCAGGTGTGAATCCTGCACCTCCACCAAATCCGACTTTAAAACTACCACTATCCCCAACTTCGGGATATGTATAAAATGACGGATCATTGTCCAAAGATGCAGTTACTCCATCCACAATAACCTCATAGAAATACTCTGTTGATTTATTTAATTCGCCAATAGTGATGATTGTTGTATAGTCTTGCTCTGATTTTGTCATATATTCATCGGACACAATTGCATTCACCATATCACTATTATTCGCAATTCGTATAGAAACAGGAGTTTCTAATGCAGTCCTCACCCAGAAGCTTGCATTATGGGCAGTAATATTACCAAGAACTGGTCCTTGAATGAGCTTTTTATTCTGTGCGGTAGAATAACTTTGAAACTCATAATAAGAGTAAAGGTTGCCTAGCAGAGTCCGTGGACCTGCTAAGAAACGTTCAAACGATAAACCATTATTAACCGCATCTTCTACTGCATCTTGAGCGCTTGAGAGGTCACCTTTTAGAGAATACGCTATGGCTTTTAGATATCTTGCTTCTAAATCTTCTGGATATTCTTTTAGATATGCGTTTGACATGCTTAGGACAATATCAGGATGTCCTTTTGCGAGTACAGTTATTTGGTCGCGATTCCATTTTTTGTATTGACTGATCTCTAAGCTAAAATCGGGAAAAAATATAATAACGCCTATTAATCCTATTACAGAAGCAATGGTGGTTATTCTAGGTGCTCTGGGTGTCTTATATTTTCGATCTTTTTGTATTTTCTTCGCAATGAATTTTACTGCATAGATGGAACCGTAAATAGACAATGGTATTAGGACAATCAGCGCGATTAAGAAAATCAGCGTATAGACGGGTGTGTCCAGATAGCGATTTATCTCCCAGTTATATAGGAATACCCACCTTTCGATTCCCAAAGCAATAAAAAGGAGAACAATAACACCGAAAATTATAGAAATTGAAAAGAAAATAAGAAAGAAGTTTGAAATAAAATCCTTAATTTTTCGGAAACTTAAATGATTTCCATCTGCAATTTCAGAAGATTCAGAGGCCATAATTATAAATTATTGATAAGAATAAATAAGAATTTCTCTATAATTTTTATCTAAGCGAGATTTTTAACTAATTCATAGAATTTCGCTTGAATGGCTTGTTTCTTCTCCGGATCAATTTTTGAAAACGAACCAGGTTCGAATTTTACTTTCCCTGATTCGATAGTGAACTTACAAACGGGTCCATCCATTTGTTCAATTGAAATTGATCCATCAGCCTTTTTAGAAGCCCAGATATCATGAAAAACACTCATAACAGCTAGTAATACCACTCCCATCTTTGCTTCATCATTTGGTGACAACGAAGGTGCGGATGCTGGTGCTGCTTGTGGTTGTGCAGGCTCAGCTTCAGCTTCTTCATCCTCAGACTCATATTCATCTGCAGAAAAGTCAGGTTCATCTTCAACAGTCGCAGGGCTTGCTACTGAAGTCTTTGGAGGGATCTGAACTTCTTGAACTGGTTCTGGTTCTGGTTTGGGTACAGGTTTCGGTTCTGGTTTGGGTACAGGTTTCGGTTCTGGTTTGGGCACAGGTTTCGGTTCTGGCTTTGGTACCTCTGGAATCGCTATCTTTTTCGGTTTTTCCTCAACTTTTGGTTCTGGTTCTGATCCTGCTCCAATTAAAGCATCACCTGAATCTTCAGCACCACCCATACCAAACGCTATAACTTTATTACCGACTTCTTGTACGTTGCGATTTAATAACTTCATAAAGTCTTCATTGTTCTTACTTGTTTCAGGTACTCTACCAATCTTTCTCTCTTCTATTTCAATTATTTCCGTTATACCTCTGCCAATAATAGATTTACCAACAGTATATCCATGACCTTTAAGTGACTCCGCTTGTCTTAATGCAGTCCTTCTCGACACTAAACCCCTTTGTTTACCATGCCATAACCAAATCTTTAAGTTCTCTTCATCTAAGACCATTATTGTTCGATCAGACTTGAGATTATCAGCCCCCCAAGATATTGGATTGCTCACACCCCCGTCTAATAC
>WJKO01000867.1 GCA_014729055.1 Promethearchaeota archaeon
CTTTTATTCTATTAAATACCAATATTTTTACTTTCTAGTTATCTAATATACTTTTAAATAAGAAGAGTTCAAACCTTATTTCATTTGAAGATCTCTTAGTTTTTATAAAACTATTCTTCTTAAATATTTCCAATTTCGTCTCATCAAGAATTCCTTGTCCATATTCTTCGACATCAATAAGAATAAATCAAGTATAATGCAATCATCTGTTTTAAAAAAATTCATTTTAATGATCACTTGAAACAATCTGAAAAACGTTAATCTAAAAGTGTCTTATTTTTCTGGTGAATTTTTCAACAAGGTAAATTATTAAATACGGTGATTATTTTTATAATTATAACTTTCAATATTTCAAAATTTATTTGTAGATACACAAAAGGGTATATTAAATCTTGATAGACGTTAATCAAGTTAAGCAGATCATTAGAAGATTTGAGAATAAGGAAGGGGTTAGAGGGGTTATAATTTGCGATTCATCTGGTCTTCCCATTAAATCTAATCTTGATATGGAAATGACGGAAGAAGTCTCAGCATATATTACTTCATTAATAGGCAAAGGAAAACAAGTTGTCAATGCATTAAAGGAAGGCTCATTGCAATTCATTCGTTTGGAAACATCCAAGGGCGAAATTATGATTGCATTAGAGGAACAGCTGATACTCATAATTCTGAAATAATTAATAAATGTAATTTTCTTCTCTATTCATTCTTTTTTCTAATCTTCAAATTTTATATAATCAGTTTAAAAGTATAAAAATATTAATAAAAAGTTCTATATATATAATTTAAGAAATATTTACACTAATTATCTTATGAAATTTGTAAAAAGAGGATTCTAACAAATGAGTAAAGAACAAATTGAGCCAAAACTAGCACAATTAATGGATCTTGTACCCGAATGTGAAGGGTTAATTGCTGCGGATCAAGATGGCAATGTAATTGTCGGTCAAACCTTAACAGAAATGGATCATGGGAAGATTGCAAAAGCATGTTCGAAAATTCTAAGTGATTCTAACACATTGGGTGGAGATCTTGGGAAAGGAAATGTTAAGAATACAACTATAGCATTAGAGGGAGGCTATGCAGTAATTGCAGGGTCAAAACAACTTGTTCTTATCGCTCTTGCCGGAACAGACGGTAGAGCATCTTTAGGACTATTAAAGAGAAATTTGATCTCAATTTCTAATCTATAATTTTATTTTCCTCTATTTTTAAAAATAAGAAATAATTTAAAAAAGAATTTTAGAGTTTTATATACCTTCTTCTTCTAATAATGAATCAAGGTCGGTTTTCTCTTCAACGGCTTTTTCTTCTTCTTTTTCTTCCTCTTTCTCCAATTCAGAGACTTTTTTATATGCTCCTCTTCTCCTCTTTTTCTCCTCAGGTTTAGAGACAGGAGTTTCTATTCTTCGTTTTAAGATGTAAGAGTAATATAGTGAAAGTGCAACAACCACGCCGATAATTGAAATCATGATTAATGTGAAGAAGTCTATAAAACTTTCATATAGAGGATAATCTATAACACTAACAGATATGCTTTCTTCTGAGACCATGTTTTTCTGCGTATCAATATTGGTTGCAGTAATAGATATATTTATGGTTAATGTATCAGTAGGGATTGTGAGGAAATTAATTTTAATTACAATTTCGGATGATTCTTCTGGTTGTAGAAATTGAAGCTTAGATCTATCTTGTTGGACAATGGAATAAGCAGGTGAAATATCTCCGAATGTAAGAATTATATTTTGAGATGTGATATTAAGATTAGAATTCCCATTATTATTTAATACAATTTCTAGTAGGGACGGTGCATTTCTATAGATTGGATCTTTTCTAATTTTTGCGTTAATCGATAGCTTATTTGAATAAGAAAATAGTGTAATGTTAAATTCTTGTGTCTTTTTTTGGATATTTTCAGTCCCATTCCATGATAATCGAAATTGTATCTTATTTTCATTTATACTCACATCATTTGTATCTATTAGAAAAGAAGTCATTCCTTCTGCATCCGACATTTGAGGAGAATCATCAATATTTTTCCAAATCGATCCGTTATAATATTGACACATAATATTTGCTCCAGTAATAGCATTTCCAAATTCTGTTGTTAAATTTGAGGTTAAATTAAATGTTTTTCCATTTGTAGGTGTTTCTGGGGTTGTTGAAATTGTCTGAAAAGTACTTGTTGTATTTAGAAGATATGAATTACTAAGAAGTTGATAGCTACTTAAATGATTATAATCTTGGATATTAATTAGAATAACTGTGGAATTAGGAGAGTAAATACAGTTTTCTCTTGAAATATCTATGGAAGCACCTTTAGCGGTGGCACTGGGCTTATTAGATAAAGATAAAATATAGCCTTCAAATTCATCCTCAGTTTTATTTACTAATAACGAATAATCGGGGGAATTATAATTATAAATTGACTCATTTTCAATATAGATAGTTGCAATGGCTTTTACTCCCCCTAATCTTATTGGAGAATTATATCCTTCCCATAAACCAGAATTAATATCGGGCATTTGGAGATTAATATTAAAATCCTTTTGATTATAGCCATTTGGATGTCCTGCAGCTTCTAAAGACTTTGAAATTGATTCATTTTTCCATATAATCCAATCATCATTAATGGGGGATACTAGTTTGATTGATATCTTAACATTATCAACTTTTAAGATTGGTTGATTATTTGTTAAGGTAATTTTAAAGTTAATATTCTCACCAGGGTTTAATACAGACTCGTTTTGAAGAAAATTGTTTAATTCTAGCTCTATATTATTTCC
>WJKO01000080.1 GCA_014729055.1 Promethearchaeota archaeon
AGTTTATCCTGAGCGATGAATGTAATGAGGAGTCGAAGGATACTTTTCGCGCTAAAGCTCTTCTAGGCTCTGGTTGAGGAACCTAACCTGGAGGCTTTAGCGCAAAGGGTATAAATATAAATTCGAGAACTGCTGGGTGCTTGTAGCTCAATTGGTTAGAGCGCCGGTTTGTGGTACCGGAGGTTGGCGGTTCGAGCCCGCTCTAGCACCCAGCAGTTCTTGAAAACAATTTAAGGTTTGCCTGCCCGCCGTAGCTCCAAAAGAGCGAAGGTGGGTGGTACCGAGGGTTGGCGGTTCGAGTCCGCTCTTCCACCCCAGTTGTGTTGTGACTTTTAGCCGAAATGAAGATACTGTCGAAGGGTTTAACCCTGTCGTATAGCACCTTTCCATCTTTTACTTGAAGGTTTTGAAGTGTAAGTGCAATTATCTGTCTTTTTTGTTCAGGTTCAGAACCCATAAAAAGCTCGTGACTTCGAGAAGCCAATCCCAGTAAGTAAGAAGCAGTAATATAGTACTCTTCATCAGCGGTATCAAATCTATCAAGTTTTGCTTGGTTTTCTTGTTTCTTGGAGAGCCACTTCTTTCGCAAACTGTCATATTGTTCCGTAGTAATCCTCCGATAAATAAATTGCTTCAAAAAGAGTAAATTTCCAGAAAAGTGATATCACTTTTGCAAGATTTCAATAAGATTTGGTATTAATACTATGATTAAATCTAGTACTTAATGCCTGTATCCTTTGGACATAGCAATAAAGGTTATCTGGAACCCGTTACTAATAAGCAGGAGCTTCGTGAATTTAATGCTAATGGTAATTTGACTGGAAATTTAAAGCTGCTATGGAAGAGTATTTTACAGGAACTTCCAAAATCTCTAAGGAAAGAAGCAGTTAATAAGGAAAAAGTGTTGGAAAAAATAAAGGAGTTGCGTGGTAATCAAGATAAGACATATCAATTTAAGGTGATTGGAGCTAGCAAAGAATTAAGAAATAAACTATTTGAGGTGAATAATTTCGTGATTTTGTATAAAAATTAGAAAAAAGTGATAGAAAATTACGAAATTTGCGCTGCAATACAATGCGAAAAGTAAATATTTATGATAAACCTAATGGGTTAAATAAGAAAGATGAAAAAATATAATAAGAAACAAATTCTAATAGTAGGCGAGGTAACTGATGGGTTAAGGCAGAAATTAACTAGTGGTATATATTCTTGTGATGATGACTTATCAAGGGATGATTATGATGCCTTAATCGTGAGAGGTATGCCTCTAATTGGAAAAAATATCATAGAAAGGCAAAGTAATCTTAAGGTTATAATTTCTGCTGGTATAGGCCTGGATAATGTGGATATAAATTTGGCGACAAAGCGAAATATATCTGTGGCAAATTGCCCATATGCGAGTGCAATTTCTGTGGCAGAGCATACTCTGGGGTTATTATTAGCCATTTCAAAAAAAATTAATCAAGCTGATTCTCAAATCAAAGAGTCGAAGTGGGATCGTTCTACAAACCTTGCTACAGAACTTAATGGGAAAAGGATAGCTGTTATAGGTTTGGGAGCAATAGGTGCACATGTAGCACAGCTTTATAAATCCATTGGAATGGAAGTTATCGGATATGATCCTTTTTTACACAAATATAACTTTTCGACGCGTAATATAAGATTGGCAGAGACTTTGGAGGAAGCTGTAAAGGATTCGAATTTTATTAGTTTGCATGTAGCAAAAAATCCCAAGACAATCAATTTAATAAAAGATAAGCATATTAAATTACTAGTAAATCCAAATGGCATTATTAATACATGTAGGGGGGGCATTGTATCTGAGGATTTGATTGAAAAGAAATTGGATAGTCAAGAGTTGGGATTTTATGTGGCGGATGTCTTTGAAACAGAGCCTAAGCCTAAGCCTAGTCTAGTAAGTAGAAGAAATGTGGTAGCAACTCCACATATTGCTGCAAACTCAATAGAAGCACAGGAACAAATTATTGAAGATGTGTATACACAATTAGAAGAAGTTTTTATTGCTAATAAAAAACCCAAATATACAGTTAATTAAATTTTATAATAATAATAAATGAATGTTGGATTTATTGGTTGTGGAATGTGGGCTAAAGAAGCTTACCTTCCATATTTTCGTAATAATAAGAAGTATAAACTAAAGGCACTTGCTGATATATATCCAGAAGATGAAGGGAAGACAATGGCTTGCGAATTAGGCTTTGAGGAATACTACGACGATTATAAGTTGATGCTTAAAAAGGGAGGTCTAGATTTGATAATTATATCTACACCGCATTACTTACATTATACACAGGCGAAAGATTGTCTAGTGAGAGGAATTGATGTACATATTGATAAGCCAATTGCTAGTAGTAAAAAGGAGGCGAAACACCTAGTTGACCTTGCAAATAAGCACAATGCGAAAATCACTGTGCATACACAAAAAAGATTCTATAGAGAAAATATTTATCTCAAAAAACAGATAGAGATTGGGAAACTTGGAGAAGTGCTTTTCGTTGAGGCAAAGATTTGGCAGAAATTGTTTTCTGATTTTTCTGGGAGCTGGAGATCTAAGTCTGATCAAGCAAAAGGTGGTATTGCTATGGATTCGGGATACCATATGATTGATACCCTTATTTATATATTTGAGGACGAGGCAATCGACTATCTGACAGGCTATAAGGTAAATGGAGATCATGAGAGCGATCGAATATCTAGTATCAATTTAAAAATTAATAAAGCTTCAGGTATCATTAATATTATTAGGGGAGTCCCTGAATCTATGCAATCGGAAGAGATCACTGTAATCGGATCGGAGGGTAGTATCATAGTTAGTAGAAAAAAAGAGGAAGGTACTAAATTTTACACTATCTGTCATTACCATAAAGGTAAGCTTATAAATTACGAGAAGCGTATTGTCTTAAATGGTGACCAGGAGAAGACTGCTCCCCTAGAATATGTATTGAAAGGAAGTAGTAACAAGGTCATTGGATCAAAATCTCTTAAAACTATCGATATTTTAGAGAAACATTATTTAAATTAAGTTTTATATAACTATGGCAAAAAAACTAGCAATTAATGGAGG
>WJKO01000081.1 GCA_014729055.1 Promethearchaeota archaeon
ATATGAGACAAGAGCGTTTTTTATCGCTTTAAATTCCAATGATTAATGAGTTTACTCGAAAATCGAATACCAATTCTTTATTTGCCAAAAATATAAATAAGTTTTTTTCTATTATTCAATCAAAAGAACATTTAATTAAATCGATTTATTTCGAATTTATATTTTATAAAGTAAAATTTAAATTTTAAACGATAATAACAACATAAATGGTGTTAGATGGTTGACTTTGGATAACGTAGCAGAAGAAGACATGATTTGCCCGAAATGTGGGTGTAAAATGTATCATAGAAAAATATGGCATAAACTTCGGCATCGCGATATTAAACAATGTGAAGTATGCAGATATTACGAAGAAATTACTGATAAGAAAGCATAAAATTCACTGATAATTCACTTTTTATAAGTCAATTTCCACCAAACCGATTTAGAATTTCTTGTTTTTCCTCCTCATTATTATAATAGATAGAGACTATTTTATTTCTATTACGCAAACCCCGAACAATCTCTATGTATGAGGAATTAATCTGTAAGAAATCCGACATTATTTTAATGACACTTTTGTTGGCTTTACCTTTCGACGGTGATTTTCGAGTTTGCACAATCACTTCATATTCTAAAATTTTAATAGTGTCTCGTTTACTGTTTGGTTTCACGTAAATTTCAACAATAACAGCGTTTGATTTTACGTCCAAAAATGGTGGTAATTTATTAGAATTTATCTTTTTCTTATCTCCAGAATTCTCTTTCATAAAAAATTATACTTCCAAGTTTTTAATATATTCATTTCCATAATTTTCCTTTGTTCCTATCACAATCTGATATATCTCATCATCTTTTTGAAAGTTTTCATTTATTGAACCATTCAATACAACCTTTTTAGGCGCGTGTTCTACTTTTTGTAGCAGTCCACTGATCTCAATATTGTCGCCTTGATTAAAATATCCTGAGATTTCTCTTTCAAAAATAACAATTCTTTTAATTTTTTTTAAAATATCTTCATGTAATTGTGTTTCATTATTATTTTCATCAGAATTCGTAACGTATTTGATATATACAATTGCGGGATAAAAATATCCCCAATCGACATTCGAAACTTGTGCTTTAAGAACCACCCTACTATATTTTTCGATATTTGATAGACGCGTATTTTCAGATGCCAATGGATTTACTTCAATCTCTTCTTCCTTAGGACAAAAAGCTATAGATAGAAATTGGTCATTATAATAAAACAAATACGGCTTTAATGATGTAAATACGGCACAATCCTCTTGAGATAATCCGCTTTTTAATGAGAATTTTGAAGCAACATTCATTAATTCAGTTACGTTCAATCTCCTAATTTTTGGGTAGTTTTGCACAAGAATTGCAGAATTCTTTAGTAGTTTTAATGCATTTTCAATACCATATATAGTTATATCTATGTCAGATTGTTTGTGACTGGCATCCCAAAGAATTGAACCCGTTATTCCAATATCTTCCATAGGAATCTTTACTTTGTCACTAATAATTAACGCAATTTCAAGTGCTTCTTTTAATTTATTTGGAAGATTTGACATTCTATGAGTGTCTTGTTGATAAATAACATCTATAGTTCTTTTTAGCTTATTTCGTGGTAATAGATATTGCTGAATTTCAGACTTTGGGTATAATATAAAATCTGTATCATATATTTTGCTAAATTGCTGATATTGGTGTTTAGATATGTTTTTTATTGCGGTTTTTACAGAATAATTAGGAATTACTCGCTTATAATGTGCTTCACGTGAAGCGGAATACCAATAAAAAACATTTTCATCCAATTCCGAGACTTTTATATATTTCATTAAGCAGTGTATCTTTTCAAGATAATGAGTATAGCCAAATACTTGATATATATTACCATCTTTTCCGAAAAAATAGTCTCGATCATTTGGGTGGTCAGGAATAGAATCTTTCACGTTTGATTCACTTTGAGCTTAAAATACTATCAATTTGTCTTTTCATTTTCTTGAATCTGTTTGGAGCTAGTTTATACCCACCTGCAAGTTTATGACCTCCTCCAATACCGCCAAATTCTTTCTTAAGCGTGTAAATAATCTCATCAACTCCCTTTCCGTTCTTCAATGGCGGATAATGTTCGGAACAACGAACACTTAGTTTTATTATTTTACCGTCTTGTCCTCCTAAGAAAAGGACTTTATTTGGGTTATAAAGGTTGTTTACACTTGAATAGCTTGCTACATCAGACCAATATATCGAGGGTATTCTACGACCCGCATCAACAAAGATAGCCGTCTTTTTGTAATCTTTAGGCGTTTTAACGAACATCGATAAATTATTGGAGACCTCTGAAATATACCTGGTATATTCTATTTTTAGATCAGCTGGAGGTCTGGGTGAAGCTATTAATTTGGACGCAGCGCGCTTATTTTTAAAATGTGATATGCTTATAATTAAGCCGTGTTCAAATGCATAACGTAATATTGTTTTTTTCTTCGGAAAAATTATATATTTACCTTTTACGTTTGTTTCAATTTGATCGTTTATTTTATTGACTTCCTCATCAGTTAAGTCGACAACTTTTTTATTCTCATCAATATTTTGTCTATTGAGAAATACTGTTGCTTTTTTAGGATTACCTCCAAATTCCTTAACAAATGGAAATAATGAATAAGCCAGAGCATTTTTTACTTTTTCATGTGTTGCTGCATAAACAAAAAGTCCGTCTTTTAACTCAACTTGTTCCTCATTTACCGCTTCTTCTAATACTTGTTGATTATAAGAACGATAATCGTCGACATTCATTAAAGTATCGTTCGTTATACCAATAAGTGCAATCCAAGCGTTATTTACATTTTTTAAGGAGACGCGTTTTGCAAATAAATATGCCAAGGCTGCACCAGCTATTTCCTTTAATCCATCTAAACCATAGATTGTTGGATTTACTATGTGTATCCTATCTAAATCTAAATCCTTCGGTATTTCTTCCAGTTCATGATGATCTAAAATAAAAATATGGGCAGGATCATCATCAAAAAATTCAGCAATTTCCCTTATTTCGGAACCTATATCTGTAAAAAATACCGCAAAATTTTCATAACGATCAAATCTGGGCACAATATCATAAAGATAATCATCCCAGGTTGAGGTTCTATTAAAATAATCAATTGAACTTTTTATTCCATCCCGATTTAACATACGTTGTATTATAGTCGCACTTGCATATCCATCGGCATCAGTATGACTAATAATTAAAACATGTTCTAACTCATCCTTGATATCTTGGAATATAGCCACTGAAATGTCTAATTGTTTTAAAAACTCCTTTTCTTTTTTGTCTCGGTCTTTATCATCAATATATGCCATACAATATTCATCTATTTGCTTGCTATTTTCTTACTTTGTTTCCAAAAGATTACACCGATGGGATTTAGATCCGCATCTTTTCTTCTTACCAAATAAAAATTTCGCTTTATTGAATTATAATCCTTTGGCTGTAGGATTTTATATAATGGATTGACTGGTTCTTTTTTATTTTTTCCGTGTATTAACTGGATCGTATTTTTGCTAAGAATTGTTATAAAGGGTGTATCCAAGATCGCGGATAAAATAGACTGATTAGAGTTAAGAATAAACTCGACTTTGATATCTTTTCGATAATATTTAGAAGATATAAACCGATCTCGTGTAGCAGATCCTTCCTCTCTCAGAACAAATGGAAATTCATACACATCATCAAGCGTTATATTCTTCTTTTCGAGAATTTTGTGATTATTAGAACAAATGAATACTAATTCATCTTCAGCAATTGGAATAAATTCAATGTTTTCCTCATTTTCAATACCATCACCTGTTTTCTCTGCGGGATTAAATCCAACGACAGCAAAATCTGAATCATTATTCAGCAACTTATGCAACGCTTCAGAGCTATTAGTTATAGAAATTATAAACTCAACATTAGCATACTTCGTTTTAAAATGACTCATGATTCGCGGTAATATATATTCTCCTGGAATGGAAGAGCTGGAGATACTTATCGAACCTATATAATCCTTTGGCTCCATCTTTTCAGATAAATTAAATCTTGCTATCATATTTTCAAAATTATGTAAGGTCCCCTTCGCAAATTTTAGGAACTCTTTACCGTGCTTAGAGACTTCAAATGTTTTTGATGTTCTGTGTATTAATTCCGTACCCAATGTATCCTCAAGCTTGTTAATATCCACTGAAATTGTCCCTTGTGTTTTATCTACCTTTTTTGCAGCAGCCGAATAGTTTTTCAAACGACATAAAACTTCAAACACATGGAGATCTTCTAACCTAATTTTTTTTAAAATATCACTATCTATAACCAATTTAATTCAATCCTCTGTCATCAATTCTAACGATAAGAATGTAAAATGATCGTGCCAAAATCCAATATTTTTTATTTTGTAACGTATATTTTTAATTCATTCTGAACTTAAATAACAATTACCAAATATCTATAATTAATATTGAGGTTCATTGAGGTTTGTTAAATAGTGAGACCATATCCCGTTATGAGGTATAAAAAACGAAAATCAACAAAATCGGCTTTTCGCTATATATTGCTTATTTCTTTGATTTTTGTAACAATTTCTCTTAGTATGATGCAATTTGCGAGCATTTTCGGTAAATCTTATCCAATTCGTAATGAACTTGGTCAAATGGATGATATACAAAATGAAATAAATCCTGAATCCTCATATTTACCCTTGAATCCCGATGGAAATTATCCAGTGGGAAATGTTTCAATATTAGAGATAACACAAATGGAAGATGCCGAAACAAGTGTTCCATTTGATGCAATATTTTATGGCAATATTTCGTATAGTTACGAAGGATTTGATTTTTTAGGCACTGTTGATCCCGCCTCAGAAGATAGGATTGATTGGAACCAAAAAGAAAGTTATATAACGATCCGAGTTAATGAAACAGCTAAGTTCATCTATTGGTATAATTATACGGCGATGGAAGTCGGTATCTTGCCTGAAATGACCGATGGTATTATACGGGAAGTAACCGTAAACGGAACACAAATAAATCTGAGCAATATAACCACAAGTGGGGGCGGATTCTTATATAACTA
>WJKO01000082.1 GCA_014729055.1 Promethearchaeota archaeon
AAGACATTACATATTCTATTAAAACGTGCAGAACGCATACTGAAACGATTTGATGATATTCAAAAAGCGATAAAGGGACTTGATAAGAAAGGTGTTGTTTCTGGAAAATTAGAAGCAATTATTAAAGAACTACAATCGTTTGGTTATATCCACACGCTTATCCCTATTACTCAAGATATTGATGATCTAAAGTGGTTTGGGAAATCTAAGAAAGAAATCTCACAGTGGCTACAATACAAAAAAGACAGTATCGCCAGAGAACTAAATAAATTAATGGCGTTAACGATGGCGGAGTTTCAGATAAATGAAGAAAAAGACAAACCAGAAAAGGAAATTAGACCCAAGACAAAGATGAAACGTGAAATCGATAAAAAAAGCAAGTCTAAACGAAGACCTAAAACCAAATCGAAAAGAAGTATAAAGAAGAATACTGGAGAAAAACTGGGGAAAGATTTGAAAAATGCGAAAGATACCAAATTTGGACCTAAACCTGAAATTGGATCAAGTAAAGATAAACAGGGATTTGGTCTAAAACAAGGTAAGAAATTATATTCCCCTCAATTATCTGCTAAATCTGGGTTACCGTTTATTTCGGGTAATATTGCTAAAAATATTATTAAAAAAGGACAAGTCTTAAAAGAAGGAAAAGTAAGTATTGTCCCCAATATTCCTACCGAGCAAATATTTCCAAGCATTCGTTGGATTTCAGAAAATAATTATATAGACACCTGGTGCAAAATATTATTCTCTAACATCAGAGAAATGGAGTGGGAAGAACAATTAGATTATATTGAAACACATTCCTATTTTAATAAAATCATTGATATTCTAAATTTAGCAATCGGCAATAAAGATCTCCCAATAATACCTCCGTTTGTGCTTTTAAAGGATCCGTACGATTGGCTGGGAGAAATCGAATATTGGAATGTTGGTACTAATTTTGAACAATCAAAAATGATAGTTGAGCCAATTGAGAGTTCCGATCTGTTATTATACGCGCGAATAAGACCTAAGGTACTTGATACAATATATCTATTAAATAAGTCTCTCTATTCTTCTGTCTATGTAGATAAGTATGATGAAAGCGTAGTATTGCAAGATGAAACGCAAGATAAGAAATATGGAGATATTGATTACTATTATTTATCAACATTAAAGAAGCCAGATTCGGTTTCAAATGAGTTTTCCGTGAAGACTCGTTATTTCACTTGTCTGCAAATTGACGAATGGCATGAAGTAGCGCCAAAAATGGAGAACACAACTGGTATCGCATATAAATACGATGCACCCCAAAGCGAAGCACCCAATGCGATCTTAATCGCTGTCCACCCTCATATTAGGGACTTTTTACCAGTAGATCTATCTAAAAAGAAAAAGAAAAAACCTCCTACTCTTAATAGAGGACCCTATAAAGAGAAAAGCAAATTTTATAAGTTTTGCAAATGTTTTTGGTCAAAATTATTCAAGTTTATAGGTAGGATCTTGGGATTGGTAGCAAAACAAGTTGAAGAAGGTAAGCTTGAGATGGATGAAGATGGTAAGTTGAGTTTACCAGATAAAGATAAAAAAGATGAAGAAGTAACACCAAAGATACCTGATAAAAAAATTAAACCCGAGAAATTAAATTACGTCAAATGGGAGCGCGATGATTATTACTTATTAGCCAAGACCATTAAGGAGGCAATTGATTTAATGAAGGTCAGAATGGTCAGCACAAAGGATGTAATAGGCAATGAGGATCTTGGAAAATATTTGCCAGCTCTCTTATTTGGATATGGCTTGGATGGAGATAAAAAAGAATTACTTTTCCCCACTAAGGGTGAAATATCTGGTGGTGGGTCCAATCTCCCAATAGGTGTCCAAAAGGAATTGGAAGCCGCCTTAGACGATGCTATAAAGATAGGTGGTTCAAAAGATGTTTTAAATGGAGGTAAGTTTTAAAATGGATATAAATAAATATTGTAAATTAAGTGCAGAAGTCTTTAAAGATCTTAAATCTACAAGACTAGAACCCACTAATACGCTTAACTCTGTCGAAGAAGGATTGCAAGCTAAAATAAAAGATCCATTATGGCTTTTAGGAAGACAGTGGCAAACTGGGGAATTTAATGCCCAAAATGGCGGATCTCCAGTTCGCACTGAAGTAAGCTACAGAAGTCAAGCAATAGATCAGATACAAGAAGGTAATAACTTCAAAAAATTCGATATTAAGACACCATTAGAGATGCTTGCAGAATGCGAGGGTGAAGGTCTGAAGAAAGAGAATTTTGGTCATGAAAAAAAATCGATTACGATGGATTCTGTCTCAACGGCTTCACAGAAGCTAGAATTTACGGCAAAAAATTGGGATGCAAAAAGATTAGAGTATAATTTTCAGATTAGAAGTAACAATGTCCATTTAAAGAGTCAAGAATATGATGGAAATAATTTAGATTGGTATAATTTCATGCTAAGTGCTTTCAGTTCATTAGAAAACGAAATACAATCTGTTGCCGCATTTCCCACTAAAATTGATTTCTACGGAATGCCCAAAGCTCGATGGTGGGCTTTCGAGGAGAAAAATGTGGACATAGGATCAATAAGTAGTGATACGATGAATTATTTAGCAATGGCTCTCATGGAATTTTGTCTTCTTCATTCTAATGATTGGTTTTGTATTCCAATTAGAACAGAGGTTGGTAAAATTCGACAGATTCAAAAATTTAAAGTATTTGACACATTTGGTGTTGCAACTTATGTTAATCCTGCAATAGATGATCCTGATCTTGACTGGCAGATGTTTACCCTATCAAAAAGTAGAAATATAAATAATATACCACCGTTGGGTTCGATTTTATACATGCCAAATAACTTACCTCAGAAAGCACTAGAAAGCAAACCACTCGAAGAAGTCAGTTTGGTTCGTGATGAATTAGCTAACTTGGTTTGGGCAATTGAACGAACATATCAAAAGCCATACGTAGACGAGGACAAATCTAATAATGAATTGGTTGATATTATTAGAGAAAACAAAACTGCGGACAGAGAAGATGAAGAGGAAAAACCTCTTGATTATCCTACACACTATTGGGATAAAAAGGAGAAACGACTAGTTTTAGCCGAAGATATAGGGAATGCCGTCGATGATGATCGCTATATTGGACCATTAGATAAATTCAATCTTATGTCCTATGTTCCTGATTATTGGATTCCATATCAAGCAATGAAAGTATCCACAAGCGATGTTATGAATGAGCAAATAGTTTTAAGACGCTCGCGAACTAAAACAGATCTATCCGATGGATTGCAATATAAAGGATTATTTATAAAAGAATCAAAATATATCGAAGAAGAAGAAGTTGCACGCGGCGGTCTTTTGTTACAACGGGTATGGCAATTAGCTAGAGACGAAGATAAGAACTTCTATGTTTGGAGATCTCGAAAAAAGAGACATGATATATTGCGGAAGCCATCAAATCTTCGATTTGATTATTTAGATAAGAAAGGAGGCAGATTATAATGACAAATCTTCCAAAATTTGAAAAACCAAGTGATTATTTAGACTTTGGTAAGATAAGTGACTATGTCCTTATTAAAAGTGTTAAGTATTTGAACTCAGAAGTGAAGGATCTTCAAAAATATTGTGAAAAACAGCTGAATGAAGAAGACAGAAATATCCTTGAGGATATACTTGCCAGTCTATTAGATGAAACAAATTTGCAAGTTCTTGGTAAATATGATGAAATATCAATTAATTACACTTTTAATATTAATAAGAAGTATCCAATTTTAACGATAAAATCATTTACGTTCAACAATAATAAAGATAAAGACACAGGAAAACGACAATTTCGGGCTCTCTTTCATACTACAACAGAGGCGAAAATTGGCGGAACTACTGCTCAAGAATTTGGTTACAACTTTAGCACAGGACAATTTATATATCCCAAAGGCGTAGGAATATCCTTTATTGGAACTATACTGGATGGTGGCGGTTACTTGCACCTTGACCATGATAATGGCTACTATGCTGGCATGTTTAACCTAAATTTGATGGAGAAGATAGATGTTACTGCAACAACGATTTTCATGACAAAGATGCCAGAAGGACCCGATTTCTTGTCCTTATTTATTTCAATAGCGGCTAAATTTTCACCCCCAGTTCAATTAGGATATGGATTTGCTTTAAATGGTGTAGGTGGACTCTTTGCATTATATCGTAAACTCAATGTGCAAGCTATCAAAGATATTGCGAATAGTACTCAAAGCTTAAACAATCTTATGTTTCCTGAAGATCCAATTAAAAATGCTGTTTCGTTAATAAAACAAATTGATAAAACTTTCCCTCCTACAAAGGGTTATCACGTATTCGGTCCCTTTGTTAGTCTTATTTGGGGTGGTACAGCTAAATTAGTGGAATTTAGCGTGGGGTTATTTATAAGTTTAAAGATAGACGCACTGGATGCAATTGTTTTAATAGGAACAGCAAGAGTTGAATTACCTAATGAAGATCTAAAGATAATAAGATTAAATATAGATATTACTGGAACTTGGGACTTAGCAAATAAAGAATTCATGGTTTTTGGTTCAATTTATGATTCTAAAATACTTGAAAAATTTCCTCTGAGTGGAGATATGGTTTTCCTTATAAGATACGGTAAAGATTCTAATGTAGTGTTTTCAGCAGGTGGATTTCATCCGAATTTCTTTACGGATTACAACCAGTCACTAAAAGGATATCTCCCGTCTATGGAAAGATTATATTTTGGTCTTAGCGGAAAACATAAAAAATTCTCGTTGAAATCATATCTAGCTATTACTACAAATACTTTGCAGTTTGGAGCCGATGCATCAATTACACTGAAATTTGCTGGTGTGAAATTGCATGGTGATTTGGGTTTTGATACACTAATTCAATTCTATCCATTTCTTTTAGATTTAATTGTGAGATTCAGCGCAGATCTTTCGTATAAAGGTTGGGATATATTAAGTTTGGGGATAAAATGTAATGTCAAGGGACCAAATCAATGGCGTGCTAAGGGAACTGCCAGATTCTCAATATTGGGTTTTGGTGTGAAGAAGAAATTTAATAAAAAATGGGGAAAGAAGAAAGAGGAAAAAATTGAATATATTAATCCATCAGAAACGCTAATATCTGAATTACAGAATAATAAATTGGAATATATTGCGCCCAAATGGAATTATGAGGGTGTTATTTTTACGGAAGATGCAGCAGATAAATTGTCAGCTTTTGGGGATATAGTAATTAAGCAAGAGTTAATTCCCCTCAACTGCGCAATTGA
>WJKO01000083.1 GCA_014729055.1 Promethearchaeota archaeon
AAACTCAATATATAATACTAGCGAAAATATTTTTACTTAGAAGGAAGGTTATTATAATGTCAAGTTTAACTCCAGAAGAAGCCCAAAATCTTGCGGTATTTTTAGGAAATATAACACAGCATACAGAACTTGAAGCGTTAGCATTGGTTACAAGAGAGGGGATGCGTCTGGCGTTTTCTGCAATCCCAGATTACAAGATTAATCCTGATCAGTTAAGTTCAATGGCCGCGGTAATTCTGCAATCAGGTGTTGACGCTGTTGAGAAAGTGGGTTATGATTATTTATCAGAATGTGTAATACGAGGAAAAAGTTCTTTCATGGTTTTAGCAGCCGCAGGTAGATTTTTTTTGGTTGGTGCATCAAGAGACACGAAAGATCTAGGTAAAGTGGTGTCTGTGTTTAGGTATTATGCAAAAAAAATAGCAGAATCATATCCTGAATTATAAATGATATAATTGAAGCCCAATAAAAAAGATTATAGAAAAATAGTCGTCAGTTAATTTTTTAAACATTCATCCCAAATTCTTTTGCTAATTCTTTGGGATCTTTTGCTTTTGCCTTTAGTTTTTTCTTTGGTTTTCCTTGAGCTCCGCCTTTTTGTTTACTTTTTAGAAATTCAATTGATAAGACTTTTTGATCTTCACATAGAACTCGAGGAGTATACCCCTCTGCGAAAAATACGCCTTCAGGAAGTGATCCGACTTTTTCCATTACTTTTTCGACTTGATCGTTGCCTAAAAATGACACTTTTTTCTCAACAATCGAATATGCTTGGTTTCCGATAATAATCATTTCTCGTTCGTAACCAGCGGGTATCTCGAGACTTTCTAGAGTTTCCATAATCTTTTTAAAATCTACTGAAATTTCTTTTGTAACTGGTTGTTGCTGTGGTTGTGCTGATTGTGTAGACTGACCTCCGCTATATAGCGGTCCCGCATTATCATATTTTGGAGCCGATGTCATTACTTGTTTCGCACCGTCTGCGCCTCCACCTCCAACTGGAGCTGAGGGTGCACCTTGACCAAATCTTGCTCTTGCCTTGCTTGCTTTTTTCTGTAGGTCCTTTTTAGCTGCTTTCTTTTTACTTTCTTTTTTACCTCCAGATTTTACATTGACGCCAGGGACTTCAAACTTAAGATCTTCTTCTTCAATAATTTCTTTGGCAAATCCATCTCCAGGGACTTCATCTAAGATATCGAGAACTGCTTGAGGTTCATCACCTTCATCGATTGGAACTACCTTATAATGCATTCCTACTTGTCCTCTCACTTCTTGTGATTTCTGAGCTCCGATAAACTTTTTTCTTACAGAGCATTGTGAACCCTTCCATAAGTAGATTACTCGCTGTTCATCATTATTAATGATATAACATTCATCGGGATTTAATATATCACGAAACGTTTTATCTGACTCAATTTTGTGAACTTCCCCGTCTGTTTTTACGATAAGCAATTGAACCATAAACTCACCATTAGGTTTTTTAAGTTAATTCTTATTAAAGTTTGATTTTTACGAATTATAAAATTTTTTATAATTATAGAATAGCGAGGCAATTTTTAATTCATATCTTTTTTAAAGATAAAAAGACAAAAATATATCAAGCATTTGTGAGAAAAGAGATCGTTACGATGAGTCAATCAAATAATCAATTAGACATATTCCAAATTGTTCCTACTAACTATCCGAATACATTGCTACTGGGGACAAAGTCGTATGAAATTAATTTTCAAGCTACTAATTTATCCCAAACTGCCGAAAAGTTCGTTATAGAATTTTCTAGTGAGGGATTTGATATTGAAGTCCCAACTGAATATCAAGGCATATTTAAAATGGAACCAAATCAAACAAAGAATCTCTCAATAACGATTTCTCCTACAATAAACGGACAAGCAAAACTAGTAATAGATGTTATGTGCGAGAGAAATGTTACCCATACTAAAAAAGTCTGGAAGATAAGGAATGAAATTCCAACGCAAATCATTGATGAAGCAAAATCTCAAACTCATTACATATATATACCATTCCAATCACCCTTGGAGGAACCTGTTCCGACAGAATATGATGAGGCATCAGCCAACATTTCACTGGAAGAAGCAAGGGCTCAATTTGATTCTTTAAATCAATTGTTAGAATCTTCACAAGAATCTGAAAGTGTGCCAGAGAAGGAATTAGTGGATTTATCATCAGATGAAATAGACCAAAAGCTGGCAAAAATAGCGAGAAATGTGTTTAATTCCGATAAAGAATTCGCGATGGATGTTTTAGATAAAATATCAAAGATAGAACTAAAACAAGAATTATTGAATAAACTAATTCTTCCATTGGCATCTACTCACCTTGATATTGCGTTAAAAAAATTGGAATTATTAGATGATGAATCATATAAACAAGCAACATTATATAAGATCATTAATTCAATAGTTGCTTCTAATTCTGATATGGCGTTGCATTTGTGTGACAATCTCTCGAACATTGATCAAAAAGACGAAATTTTAGGCAAAATTATTAGTAATTTAGCCAATTCTGAAACGAAACGAGCGATTGATTTATTATCCTCGATAAATGATGTATCTAAAAAACAGCATTTACTTCATCGCTTGATTTATAGATATGCTGAATCCCATTTAGATGAATCAGTGGAATTACTAGAAGAAATAACGAATTCGGAAACTTATCTTAATCTATTCTATACTTTAATTGTTGATAAAATGGGGCAAGCTCCGGAGAACTGTAAGAATTATATTGAAAGGTTTAATAAAAAAGCAAAGGAATTTAACGAGATAGATTTATTAAAAAATGGATTAGTGATTTTAGCCGCTTTGGATGCCCCTAAGACAGTTATAGATTATATTAGTAAGTTGCCTGAGGATTTACGGAATGAAATTAATGAAACACTATACAACAAGCTCTGGGTTGAAGTTGAAGAAACAATCACAAAACTCGAGAATGTTCCAGTGATTTCTGTGTATTATACATTTAATACAGCTGCCAATCCTACAAAACCGATTGAAATGGTACATGATCTAGGGGGTAATATTTCTGAAAATCTCTTAGCAAGTGATTTCTCCTCTTTCATTGGTGTAATTTGTCCCTTCACATTTAATTTTCCAATTTTTCCGCCGATTGAACAAGCTTATTCCCAGATTAAGATGGAAAAGAAAAAGTCTTTTTATTATATGATAGTTCCCACCGATTTTAAGACAGAGGAAGAATTTCTATTTATACAGACATTGCTGAATATGTGGTTTGTATCAAATGAGGATCAGCTTAAAAGTAATGTCTATATTTTCAATTTGGATTTTATTCCTTATCTTGCAAAGCCTACAATAATTATGGAATCTGTACCTGAGGATAACTTAGTCATAAAATCAATAGTGAAGCGGGTATTCAATGATTCAGTTTCTTTTATTATTGATCAAGGATTATTTAAAGGTGGAATGGTGAAAGATATTCTACAGAAGATATTACCACCGCATAAATTTAAAGTAATTAATTTGGTAATGACATATGATTTCCTAAACAATTATGTCTTATTTAAAAATTTCATGAATGAATTTATAAAATAAAATTTCTCAATTAATTAATTAGAAGAAGATAAACATGCCTTTAAGACGTAAAAAAAAGAAAAATAAAAAAGATTTACCCGATACAGCATTCAATTTCTTAAGTTCAGATGATACCAAGGATGAGTTTGGTTCTAACTCAAAATCCACATCCAATCCATTTGGCTTAAGTGAAATGCCGAAATTTGGTGAGAAATACAAACCAAAAAAATCCAGAGCAATAAAGAAAGATTTAAAGAAAAAAAAGGATGTATTCTCGACGGGGGAACATTCTACTGTTGTTGCTTGTGAAGATAGAGCATGGTGTGATATTCTGGCAGATATTGAACATTGGCTACCATTTCCATTTACTTTAGGTATGGAAATGGAGCTCATAATTGCCGATAAAAATGGTGAGTATATTGAAGGTGATGAAGCCGCCTATCGAATGAAAGAGATAGTAAAAGACGCCAAGAATATCATGAATCAATTGATCAACTATGAAATCCAAGATCCTGCTTTTCCACCAATGCCGCAATATATTCGAGGAAAACTCACACAAATGGCATACACGGATAAAGATGAAGAAAAAGGATTAACCATGAACTTGGACTATAAGAACGAATTTACAGGAGAGCCCGTTACAATACAAGTGTTTGGAAGAGATGGTAATGTCACCTCTACTACCTACATTTTAGAATTAGTAACTCCTATCTGCGCTTATGCTGAAGAGCTAGCATATTGGGCGGGTATATTGTTTCAGTTAGCTAAGAGAACGCTACCTCGTGATCTTAACATTATTGCTACTGCATTAAATCCAACTGTTAAAGAATACACGAGAGGGTTATCTCATGGCGATCATAATCACATTGGAGGGTTCAAGAACGATGTGGAGAGAGCACAATGTTATGATATGATTAGGAATTTTATTCCTCATATAGTGGCTTTGTCCGTAAATAGTCCCATAATTAATAATTCACCAACTGATTTAATTAAAACAAAGATGGATCGGAAAACAAAGAAACCGAGATATACCGCTCCGAATTGTGTGAGATCACTTCGCCTAAAGTATAATACAACAATGCTTAGTGGAAATGATCCAAAACACTATATACCTTATTTACCTCGAATGGATGAACGGGATAAACAATATTTACTAAAAGTAGTACAAAAGAAAGATTGGTATGATGCTAGATATCAAGATGTATTTCCACTAACGGACTTCGGAACTATTGAAATTAGAATAATGGATGCCCAACTATCGATATGTCGGCGCATTGGGCTAGCTATGTTAAATTTAGCACTATGTTATAAAGCGAGAAAATTGGTAGAAAAGGGTACTTGGGTTCCAAACGTAAGTTCGGATATGATCTGTTTTAATCGAAAAGGCGCAATAGAACGGGGATTGATTTCAATATGGAAAGATGTAAATGTAACTCGTGATGGTTTATCGAAATATGATCCAAAATTTGCCGAATTCTATTTAGGCCCGAAACATCAACCTTATAGATTTTTATTTCAAGCAGTGCAAGGAATGTTTCATTATCTGAAAGATGAATTGAAAGAGCTTGGTTTCTTATATTCACCTTTCATGAAACCATTACTCCAAAGTGTGTTTGGAACGATTTCGTATGCTGAGGTTCCAATGACCGAGGCAGAATATCAGTTATCTTTATTGGACTATAAACAAAAAAATGGCGAAGAACCGAATATCTTAAGAGACTTGATGTATTTCACGTTGGAATATTCAAAAAATCCGATAAGTCAGCCATTAACTGGTGATTTAAAACTGCCCGATTCCATGAGATAAACGAACTAGAATAGGGCGATAGACTTAATATGGAGATAATGCAGTATGTTGAAAATCAAGATTGAAACTGAAGAAGGAACCGCATTTAAAAATATATTGGTGATAGATGCACATTCTCATTTAGGAAAGGATGTGGATGGAGCACAAAACATGAATCCAAGTGCCCCAGGTGGTACATTTGATTTTTGGTCTCAAACACAAGGAATGATTGAAAATGCTTGGAAGAGCCGCGGAGGTAAGACAATCGAAGTTAGAATCAGAGGAAAAGACCATATCTTAACCTTTGATTTCGAAAAAATGCCATTCGTGGATACAATATATCGTCAATTAGAAAAAATAAATAGTTCTGCTTACAAAGATCTTGCAAAGATATCAAAGGATCAGCAATTCATAGATCAAGCTGTAGTATTTCCGTTTCAAGATGTGTTTAGAGATAAAAAGAAAGAAGCTTTATATCGTGCGAGCAATCTAAATGTTGCTCGATTTACGACTCGTTTTCCTTTTTCATTGAGGCTTATTGGGTATATGCGTTGTAACCCAATGGAAGGTAAAAAGGCAGTTAATGAAGTAGAAAACGGATATAAGCTTGGTGTGAGAGGGTTGAAATTACATCCAAGATCCGATGGATGGATTGACAATGTAAATAGTCAAAATGCGATAAATGTCATGGCAAAAGCTGCACAATATTCGTTCCCCGTCATATTTGATACTAGGGGAAAAGCATCAATTTTAGCTATTGGTGAATTAGTGAAAAGTACACGCAGTTATTTACAAGCAAATATGCCCAAATTACTTCGACATTTTAAAGTAATCATTGCGCATTTTGCACAAGGTAATGTCGGTGACGAGGAGGTCTATCGTACAATATGTCAACCTAATACTTGGGGTGATTTATCAATGTTACATGGCGCTGGAGCAAGTAATTTCATTGCTGATTTCAGAAAATGGTTCATTGCAAATAATATGAAAAAACGAGTCGATGGGCGTGATTGGTCGCAATTTATACTATATGCTTCTGACTTCCCATATTTCGGTGCCCAACATGCAAAAGGTCTTGCTCTTCCGTTGATGAGTGAAGGGTTCTTTAATAGCGGTGGTACATTACGAGATTTAGAAAATATTTTTGGCTTAAACCAATTACGCTTATTACCGGAATATAACTATCAATTAGTTGAAAAAGCAGCAGTACCAGCAATGTCTTCGATTGTTTCAACCCCTAATCTGAACTTGAATGCTTTAGATGTTGCAGTCCAAGCTGTTGCGAGATTAATTGATGAGGGTATGATTGAAATAAATAAATTGCTGTTTCAGTTTGATGGGAATTATAGAACATATAAAGGAGAAGTCTTGTTGGAAACAACCGCTAAGAAAAAGCAGAATAAAATGATACGATTAATAATCATGAATTTAGTACCAGATAAGTTGACTATGTTGTCCACACTTGGAAAAGATAATTTTTGGAAAAAGTTCGGTTATCGCTATTTCAATCCTCAAGATAGACAATTCTTCCATTCTGCATTTGGTCAGACTCAAGCAGCTATTAATGAAAATCAAGCATTTGAGATGATCAAAAAAGCATTTTAACGATTAAAGATTAAAGATTAAACGATTATAGCTTGTAATAATCTTTTTTTCGTAATTTTTTGTCGGATCTCTTCTTACGATGTCGATAAGTCTTGTTTGTGAATATGTACAATTTATCTCTCTTTTTGGATTGCATTTGTTCTTCCGCATTAATCCAAACGACAACAGGAGAATTGTATGAAGCTTTTCTTGTTGATTTCACCCTATGGTTTTTATATTCAATTAATTTTATTGTTTGGTGGAAGTAAGTATCTGATCTTGTTCCACCTTGTAATAAAATTCTCATTCCTTCTTTTAATCTTCCATTTCGTAAAAGAACTTTTGCTTTATTTTCTGTTTTTGAATATGTTAAGACTTGCCCTAACTCAATCAATCTCCAGTGGGATAAATTGGTTGGACTGACATGCTGCTGATCTTCTTGTGTCGCTCTTTTGAGATAAAATCCATTTGTAAATCCACGGTTATAGACTTTTTTTAATTCATAAATCCACTTACCTACCATCTTCTTTTGATCTTTTGTAAATTTATTCTTATAGTAACTTTCAATAGCTTCATGATATATTTTTGTTACTATTTCAACATAATGAGGCGATCTCATCCTGCCTTCAATTTTAAATGCATCAATATTAGCTTCAATGAGTTCAGGTATATATTCAATCATACATAAATCTCGTGAGTTCATGAATCTAACGCCATCGTAGATATATTCGTTGTTTTTTTCATCAAAAACACGCCATTCTCTTCTACATGGTTGTACACATCTTCCTCTATTCGCTGAGTGCTCGTTATCTCCACAAACATCCATTGAGAAATAACATCGTCCCGATATTGAAGTACACATTGCCCCATGGATAAATACTTCAATTCCTGCAGTTGTGAGTTTGCTTTTAATCTCTGCTATCTGTTCTAAAGAACATTCACGTGCTAAAATTAATCGTTCTGCACCCAATTTCTCAAAAAATTTTGCAGCGGTCGAGTTAGAGATATTCTGTTGGGTTGAAACATGAATTGGAATTCCAATATCTTTTGCGTATTCTATTGCAGCTATATCGTTAACTATAGCTGCATCAAATCCAATTTCATATGCATTAGCCAGAGCTTGATATAGGAGGTTTAATTCATTTTCGTAAACCAAGATATTTGATGTGAAATATACTTTTTTTCCTCGGTCATGACACATTTTTACGGCTCTTGCCAGTTCTCGGTCTGTAAAGTTATCTGCTTGCATGCGCATGTTGAAATCCTTAGCACCAAAATAAAATGAATCTGCGTAATCTATTCCTGCATTAATTGCTTTAATATTTTTAGCTGGTGCTAATAATTCAACTTTTTTCATTCTATTATATTCGCCTTATCCTCTATAATTACAATAGATAAGTTAGCCATTAGTTTAAAAAATTTTGAGTTTTGGTTGGAAATAAATAAAAGTTAATTTGACAATATTCAGTGATATGGGAGGAAATAGGTGAATTTTATGGAAATAAATCTCAAAAAGACAGACAGTGAATCTGACTCAGTTGGGAAAAGATATGTATTATTTTTTGATGAGATTACTAGTAAAGATATCGCCTTAGTTGGTGGAAAGAATGCATCCATAGGGGAAATGATCACTAACCTTAAGAAAATCGGTGCAGAGGTTCCATTTGGATTTGCTGTAACAACTGAAGCGTATAACATTATTCTTGAGTCAAATACAATAGTTTTTAATGATGAACAATTAACCTTAAAGGAATATATTGCTCGACAGTTAAGGAAAATAGATCGCGAATTAAAAAGCCAAAAACCAGAGGATATTTTGGTTGTAAAAAAGACCACAATAAAGATAAGAAAAGCAATTGAGAAGGCAAATTATCCAAATCTATTATGGAAACAAATAGTCGAAGCATATAGTAAACTTGAGGAAAAAACAGAAGGTTCTGTATATGCAGTAAGAAGCAGTGCGACAGCGGAAGATTTACCGGATGCGAGTTTTGCAGGTCAACAAGATACATACTTGAATATTTTTGGTGAACATGAAATATTAGAGCATATCTTGAAGTGCATGGCTTCTACATTTACCACTCGTGCCACTCAATATAGGCAAAGAGCTGGATTTGATCACTTCAATGTAAAACTAAGTGTTGGTGTCCAAGAAATGGCTGGTGGATTATCTGGTGTTAGAGCATCGGGTGTAATGTTTTCAATAGATCCAGATTCTGGAAATCCTAATTTTGTAGTGATTCGAGGCACCTATGGTTTAGGTGAAGTAATAGTACAAGGTAAAGAAGTGGGAGATGAGTATAAAGTCTTTAAACATAGCAAATTAGGATTACAAATTACGAGTCGTACGATGATTCCAAAACACAAACAACTAGTAACTATTGATGTGGCTGAACAAGCGGGTTACGAAATCGACAAACACGTCGGTACAGTCGAGATTCCGGTTCCAAAAAATATGATTCATACTCTTTGTTTAACTGATGATCAAGTTGAACAATTAGCTCGATTTGCAATCAACATATCTGCCCACTATAAACGAGCTATGGACATCGAATGGGTTCTCGGAAATGATCATAATTTATATATTGTTCAGGCTCGACCAGAAACGGTTGAATCACAAAAAGGAGATAAAGAACAGATTTTTTACTTGATTGAGGATTTTGAAAAATTGAAGCAAGAAAATCGAATCTTAGATGATAGCGGTGTTCCAATAGGAAGAAAAATAGGCAATGGGCCTATTAAATTAATTAATGATATTGCTGAAGCATGGAGATTAGATAAAGGAGATCTATTAGTTACCGAAGAAACGAATCCAGATTGGACAGCCTACCTAGAGCATTTAGGTGGTATAGTTACTGAAAGAGGAGGTCCTACTTGTCATGCTGCCATCGTGTCCCGGGAACAAGGAATCCCATGTGTAGTTGGAGCAGAAGGTATAATTTCAAAAATTAATAATTTTAAGAAAAGTGAGGAAGCGAGAGAATATTTGGATGAGGAAAGGAGATTACATTTAACCATCGAATGCAGTCAGGGAATTGGACGAATTTGGAAGGGAAGAGTAGCATATGATTACGATGAAATAGATTTTGGTAATCTCCAAGATACAAAAACGAGAATTTTAGTCAATTTAGGAATTCCTGATGGGGCTTTAAGTGCAGGAAAACATCCAGATGGAACTGGTCTTGCTCGTGTTGAGTTTATTATCGGCGATGAAATCAGAATACATCCAAAAGCACTTTTGAAT
>WJKO01000084.1 GCA_014729055.1 Promethearchaeota archaeon
AGATTTATTTTTTTTTTAATCCGACCCTCTTACACAGATTTGCATAACACCAATTAACCAAATGGATGAATCCATCAATAATATCTTTCGTTGCATTTTCCATGGTTAATCCAAATGAGTATTCTGGTATATCCCCTACGTCGCTCAATATAGTCATAATAAACGTATTTTCTGATAAATAAATGCCAAAAGGCAGTATTCCTCCAGAAGCCCAGTGATATACTCCAATATCGCTCCGTAAAAGCTGCTTTATTATTGATGTGTGATTATCATTTACATTTAATCCAATTTGGATGTCCATTTCAGGAATATCTCTAATTTTATCCTCCATAATTTCGCTTATCTCGATAATAAATATAGTATGATTGGCAATATCAGGGGATAAAATCATATAAATTTGTTCATTTGCATTTTCAACCAGCTGATTAATGGCACGAGTGATCTTCTTCACACCTTGAAGTGCCCAGATGGCAGGATCCTCTACTGGTATATTATATTTTTCAAGCTTCTTTTGTAGCTGTGTTGAGAGTTCCAATTTTCTTGCATATTTTTCCCTAAACCTATTGAATACTAATTTAGGAGGTTTAGCTTTATAGCTTGGGGCTCGCTTAACGGGTTCCTCTTCAACAATTCGCTTTTTTACTAGCCTTCGCAGAGAATCATAAACTCGTGCTCGATCCACACCACTAATTTCTGCTATTTTTGCAGGATTACTCTTGCCTAAATTGACTAAGGCAAAGTACACCTTAGCATCATTCATTGTAAAACCTAATTTTTGGAGTTCTTCAATAATTTTGCTTTTTTTTCCGTCATTCTCATTTTCCAAAGCATAAACCCCAACAACATTGTTTGAAGATAGATCATATCATATATGCGATTTGACTTGCTTTTTATTAAAAACCCAATTTATTTTTATTAAGATTAGTTATTTCTATCGACTGTTATTTAAAATAAGAGTGATTATGATTAAAGTTTATATATTTTAAAAAAAAATCAATAAATAACCAAAACAAAATATAAAAGAAAAAATTAAGGTGTTATATTATGGGATTTGGTAAAAGTTTAGGAATAGGACTGGTAATCTTTATAGTCTTGAACTTTGTTATGAACCTACTTCTTGTATTAGCTGGAGGGGTTACGATCATGGGAGTTCCTATTGAAATCGGAGATTGGTTCGGTTCAATTGGAGATGCACCTTTTGGGTTCTTAGCAAACTTGTTCTGTTTTCAAGGCGGTCTTGACTTGGGCATTATCGATAGTAGTTTAACTGGACTAACAATTGGTGGTTTATTACCTCCTAGTATTTCATTACTATTGGGTTTAGCCGGTGGCGCTATGATGTTTAGTACTGACGTTTTCATTGCCATTGTTTCAATCCTCGGTGTCTTATTGCCATTGTTGATTACAGCAATTGTCTGTGGAAAGTTAGCAGATTCACCCGGTCAAGGTTATGGATCATTCTTGCTCGTTAATTTAATTAGCGCAGCAATCTTGGTAGTCTTCTTTATAATTGACTATACTCAGCTAGGTGGACACGTAGCGATTTTCTCATTAATTGCCATGATGGATCCTAGCATGGTAATGATCGCCTATATTGGAATTCCCGTTTTCGGATTATTCAACGGAATGTTCTGGGGCGGAATTTCAGCAGTTTTAGGTAAAGAAATATAGAATGATTTACGCTAAAAACAAAAATTTACTAATAATTTCAAAGTATTTTTTTTCTTCTTATTTTACATCATTTATCCATTAACCAAATTTAGAATAAATTCTGTAATCATTTTTGCCGCAGTTGAATTTAGGTGGAGTCTATCTATATGATACCTGAAATTCCTGCTTTTTGATATTTCATCGTAGCTTCTCCTAAGGATGAAGCGTTGAATTAAAGCTCCTACCATCAAACCAAATTGTGTTCTATTGCTACTACATGTTTTTTGTCCATTATGTATAATAAGAGAATTCATAGATTCAAAAAATGGCATATAATGAATATTGTGGGCTTGTGCAACTTCTCTAATGATCTTTGAAAATTCATTAGCCCATTTATATCGCTCTGAATTAATATCTTCTCCTATAGTCGGTATGGAAAATACGGCTATCTCAGCATCTGTATTGTTTTTTAGAGATTCAATTATTTTATTTAGGTTTTCTCGGAAAAAATGCTTAGTAGGTTTCTCGGGTAACCTTGTTTCGATTCTCGCCTTTAATTGACCAAGCTTTTTAAAAGAATTATTTGCATCATTTGTACCTATTAAAATTGTTACCCAACAAGGTTTACATTTTATTATTGGTTTAATACGCTTATATACGTTATAAGCATGTTCTGAATTCACACCCGCGTTAATCACTTCAACATTTTTTTCTTTAAGTCTCCTCCTCACCATTCGAACGTAATTAACTCCGACATTCCCATGTGTTATAGAATCCCCAATACATATTATTCGTTTTTTTCCATTCTCCCTCTGTATATTGGATCTTAGATATTTTTCTGGTGTAATTTCTGGTTTCTTATATGATTGATAGAGAATAAACAAGATAAGAAAACACAATAATGAAAATAAAAAAAGAAGTATAGCAGATATAATGTTCATTATACTTATAACTCTAGTCTATTTTAATCTTCAAATGCCTCTGATAACTCGGTTACAAACTTTTTTCTTTCCATTGTTTTAAAAACTAAATCTTTAAGATAAGAAACAACAGAATCTTTATATTCTTCAATTGACATGATCTCCCATGGGATCTTCGCGGCCCCGGACATAATGTTTATTTCTCCCCCGCTATCAGGTAATAAAGTAAATACACTAAACCCATATCCATTGTCGTGTAGAAATTCTTGTGGATCGATAATCATGCCTACATATTGCGGATTTAAATTTTGAAATTTTAAATGGTTCTTGACGTCCATTGCTTTAAACTCTATCGTCGCATTGGTTGACTTATACCATCCAATGATGCGGTCGAGGCTTTGTTCTTCAATATATCTTGCGTTAAAATCTGCCATATCTTGTAAAAATTGTTCATTAAACTCAAAATCTGGGGTTGGATGATGTAGAATTGTCTCTACTTCAGTAACAATTCTAGTTGTTCCTTCAATTTTTCCTTTTAAAAACCCATATACACATTCATTTTCATTAGGTGGTGCATCCTTCTTATTGAATCTAAGCATATGGCAGAAAATATCCATTAAAGCAGTCAAACGAATCCTGAATAACTCGTCTTCTATTATCGTATATTCTTTCTTTCTTGATCTTAACAAAATTATCACATGTATATTATTTTGGAATTGAAATTGTAACCTCTTTATACTCTTTAATTAGAGTTGATTTATTCTTTTTAATTTTATGTAAATCTCTTAATAGATCTAAAATACGGTCAATATCCGCTCCGTCATCGAAATCCCAATCTAAATCGATGACCAACGAATTTAAGTCTAAAGTTGAGATTGGATCAATAAACCCACGAACAGATATACCCCAATCGTATTCTAACAATGGAATTAATATAAATATTGTGACAGCAGATTCATTATAAGTAGTTTGAAGATAAAGTTGGTTCTTTTTATCCGTTCTCGTTACATCTACGTCATCTGAATTTGTTGCTTTAACCCAACCTACGATATAGTCCCGATAAGCTTGTCTCGCCAGATCTTGATTTAAGGAATCAATTTTCATGAAAATACTATGTTTTTTTTCAAAATCAATCTCATATTTTGAGTGTAAGAGTGGTATATAATCGGTGATATGTCGGACTTTATCTTTTACGTACCCCGTTAGAACACCGTACGCTAATGCTCTCTTTTTCTCGTTTATGTTTTCGTTCCAGAATCTTTTTGTATGCATTAGTATTTTTATATATGCTACGGGGTTCAAAATGACATCATAGTGCATTATAATTTTGAATTAGGGAAGAAATTTAAAAAAACTTTTTAAAATCGATAGAAAAAAAACTAAATAACTCTAATTTTATATTTATTTGGAAGCAATTCTATCATATAAGGAATTGAAATTGAATAGGGAATTGAAATTAAATGGGGAATTCGCAAGATCCAGAACTTCGGAAAATAGAAGAAAATCCTTTTATCGACTCTTACATGGTTTACAATGCGGTTAGAGGAGCAATGGAAGCTATTGGTTGTCAAATAGATGATGCAAGTGAAAAAAAGGGATATGTCAAGGGATATTATCTCGGCAATCGTAAAAAACCAATAAAAGCCGTGTTTAAACAAGGGAAGAAAGAGAAGGGCTTTTTTATTAAAATAGCCCATAAATTTAATGTTTCTAACGAGAATTTTAGAAGAAGAGATTTAAGAGACTTAAATCCCGCAAAATACGAAGAATTACTTATTGTTAAATTCTGGGACGAGGTATATAACGACTTAGGTTTGGGATTAGCTCCAGGATTTGGTGAAAAATCATTTGCAAGTTCCGATATCTCGAAGAAAAAAAAGTTAAGGGACTTTTTCGGTAATCAATTGATACTATTAATAGATTCAGATGAACAATTATCTCGAATAATCAAGGGTACGAATCAGAATCAAGATGTTATTAGAAAAAAATATAAATGGGAAATCCAAACCATAGCATCGAAATCACAATGGTCAAAGGAATTGATTTTTGCCTTAGAAATTTATTTTGATAACCGGCAATCGAGAGATCGAACTGTAGTTCTTACGGTGAGTTCCTTGGACATGAAAACCGTGACTAAACTCCCAATTGAAGTAAACTTTTTTATTACCATGCCTCGAGCTTTACCACGAGAAATCAATATGAGTTATAAATGTAATTGGACTGCGCCATCAGGACAAATAGATGATGTGTCACAGAGGATCACACATCATTTAAACTTTGAAATGCCATCTATGGAGAAAAGGCTTAAAGAATTCTTTTCCGAAGAATATACCTATCATTTTGAATTTCAGGAGATTTTTACTGATAAAGGAAGGAAATCAAAACTAACTCACGATCAAACGATGCTTGAACCTATTAATGTTATTGAGGTGCAAAATCCAATTTCCGATGAAACTAGATTTCTTTTTGTGCTAAGATATTTTCTTGAAATTGATCGGCGTGGACAATATAAAGGATTTTTACCAATTTATGAATCATTCAGAATAATGAGTGACTTATTTAAGATATTTAAACCGTTTTTCGTTCTAACTGAGGAAGAAAGACAACAACAAGAGAGAAGAAAACTGAAAGAAGCTGAAGATGCCAACAAAAGTACAGCAGTTAAGAGATGTGTGAAATGTGGATGGTTATTATCAGGAAAATCTGCGAAATGCCCGATGTGCGGTGCAGACACAAATCTAAAGAGAAAAAAGACCTTTAAAGTCGAAAGTACGGAATATGATAAAAGTGCAGCAGTTTTAGACGCTAAAGAGAAAGCATATAGTGAAAAATTGCTTAGTAAATTTGATGAAGTTCTTTCAGAATGGGGAGATGCTAAGACGAAACTTCTGGATGCAGTCAAAGATAATTTTTTAAGCATTTTGCAAACTGGTTCTATTGAAGAAAAAATTATTCAGATTATAGAGGATGAAGATCAGATCGAGAACAAAATCGACGGCGCAATTGATGCAAATAAAATGGTATCAACAAGCGAATCTGAAACATTTGCGAAGTATCTAATAGAATTAATGGGTTATGATATTCGTTGGGTTTATGTGACGTTGGAACTTATTGAGTCAGGGAAGGACGCAGTATATCCAATACTTATAACATATACGATTTTTACACCATATAATCATAATAAATTCTCGTTTATCAAGAAAGAGGCGAAGAAAAGGCGAGAATCCGATAAATTACTTTGGCAAGTGGATGTTGGGAAAGATCCTAAAGTTGTTTTGACATTAAATAAGACTTCAGAAGATTTTAATGAGATTTTACAGAGCGTATACAGCAGAGATTATACAATAGAGTATAAAGAACCTGTTTTTGACAAAAAGGGAAGAGTAAAAGATTTCTCTTATTCATTGAGTCTTTATCCTATTATTCGGGTTGAGCCTTTTGGGGATAATCAAGTTAATCCTAAGTCGATAGTTATAATGCGACAT